>NZ_JBHJUK010000109.1:0-31621 GCF_042266225.1 Kitasatospora sp. NPDC056181 | reverse complement strand
CCAAGCGGGCCGGCCCCCCCCGGGGCCCGGCACCCCCCCCCGATTCACCGGGGGCCGGCCACCGGGGCTGGGGGGGGGGGGGGGCCGCCCGTGCTCGGCTCCCCGCCCCCGACGGCTGCGTCCCGCCCGGTGCGGCGGAGTGGTTCGGTGCGCGGCGCCACTCGGTGCGCGGAATCGTTCATTGCGCGGAGTGGTTCGGTGCGCGGAGTGGCTCGGCGCGCGAAGTGGTTCGGTGCGCGCAGTGGCTCAGTGCGCGGAGTGCTTCTCCGCGCCGCGGTGCCGGTGGCCCTTCAGTTCGGCGTGCATCGCCGGGGCGGAGTGCATGGCCGCCACCTCGGCGTCGCGGCCGCCGTGCCGGAAGGTGGCGCCGCCGGCCGCACCGCCGGCCGCGGGTGGGGCGTTGGTCCGCAGGCGTGGTGGCATCGGCCCGGGGTTCATCGCCATGCCACGGCGCTCCAGCAGCTCCTGGGTGCCACGGCGGAGCTTCGCCGTGCTGCTCGGCATCAACTTGGTCATCGTCGGCCTCCCTTCGGCGGTCACCGGCCGCACAGGCGTCGGCCGGGAGGGCCGCACGGGCGTTATGTCCGGATTTTAGCCGCCCTACACCTCGGCCGCCCGGCCACCTGACCCGCTCCGGCGCCGCGGAGCGCGGCCCGGAACGCCGCTCAGCCCATGACCTCGTGGACGTAGCACCAGCGCCAGTCCTCCCCCGGCTCGTACGAGCGGATCACCGGGTGGGAGCTGTTGTGGAAGTGCGCGGTGGCGTGCCGCTGCGGCGAGAAGTCGCAGCAGCCGATGTGGCCGCAGTCCAGGCAGACCCGCAGGTGCACCCAGTCCCGGCGCCCCTGGGCCACGCAGTCGGCGCAGCCGTCCGTCGGCGGGAGGGGCTCGATGTCCAGGGGTGCCGCGGTGAGGTCTTCGCAGGCGCTCATGCACGCAGGGTAGTGACGGCCGCCCCGGCCCACCTGCCAAGACACGCCCCGCAGGTCGGACATGCCCCCGGGTCAGTCCGCGGGTCAGTCCGCGACGGCCGGGGCGTCCCGCTCCGGCGCACCGTCGGCCGGGGCGCCCTCGACCGGAGCCCCCTCGGCCGGAGCCCCCTCGGCCGTCCAGCTCGCCAGCAGGGCCAGCTTCTGCGCGGTGGGCGAGCCGGGCTGGGCGGTGAAGACGACGAGCATCTGGTCGGCGGAGCCGTTGACGGCCAGCGTCTCGTAACCGAAGTCGAGTTCGCCGACCAGCGGGTGGCGGATCAGCTTGACCCCGTGGGTCTTCTGCCGCACCTGGTGGTCCGCCCACAGGCGCCGGAACTCCTCGCTGCGCATCGACAGTTCGCCGACCAGCGCGGCCAGCCTGGCGTCGTCCGGGTACTGGCCGGCATCCCGTCGCAGATAGGCGACGGTCTCCGCGGCCACCGCCTCCCACTGCGGGTAGTACTCCCGGGCGGCCGGGTCGAGGAAGGTGTGACGGGCGGCGTTGGCCTCACCGACGGGGCGGCCGGAGAAGCCGCCCACCGCGTTGCCGAGGGCGTTCCAGGCGAGCACGTCCATCCGGCGCCCGAGCACGAAGGCCGGCACGCCGGGCATCAGGTCCAGCAGCAGCCTGGTGCCCTCCCGCACCTGCTGCCGGCCGCGCGGCACGGCGGCCGTCCTGGACGGGCGGGTCAGCGAGCGCAGGTGCGTGGCCTCCACGTCGTCCAGCCCCAGCACCCGCGCCACCGCGTCCAGCACCGCGTCCGAGGCACTGCCGCCCCGGCCCTGCTCAAGGCGGACGTAGTAGTCCACGCTGACCCCGGCGAGCTGGGCCACCTCCTCGCGGCGCAGTCCCTGCACCCGGCGGCGGCCGTGCGAGGGCAGTCCCACCTCCTCGGGCCGGATGCGGGCGCGGCGCGATCGCAGGAAGTCCCCCACGGTGTTCTCCATGCCCGGCAGCGTAGACCGGGAGCGGCGGCGCCAGGGTGGTACCGGTTTTCCCAGGCTCCGTTTTCCCAGGCTCCGTTTTCCCGGGAAGGGCGCAGCCCTGGGTGGCCGGTCGCCGGGCGCGCAGGGTTGTCCCCGTCAGCCCCGACCGACCCCGACCGGCCCCGAGCGGCCCCCTCAGGAGCACCCGATGAGCTACCCCGCCCTCGCCACCCGCACCGCCGTCGTCACCGGAGCCGCCAGCGGCATGGGCGAGGCCACCGCCCGCCTGCTCGCCGCCGGCGGCGCCCGCGTCGCCCTGCTGGCCCGCCGCACCGGGCGGCTGGACGCGCTGGCCGCCGAGATCACCGCCGCCGGCGGCCGGGCGCTCGCCGTCACCACCGACATCACCGACCAGGCCTCGGTGGACGCCGCGGCCAAGACCGTCCACGACGCGTACGGCCCGGTCGACCTCGTGGTCAACAACGCGGGCGTGATGCTGCCCAACCCCCTCGCCGACGGCCGGGTCGACGAGTGGACCCGGATGATCGACACCAACCTCACCGGCGCGCTGCGGATCGTCCGCGCCTTCAGCCCCGACCTCACCGCGGCCGCCGCCGAGGGCCGCACCGCCGACCTGGTCAACGTCTCCTCGATCGCCTCGCACGTCGTCTTCCCCGACTACGCCGTCTACGGCGCCACCAAGGCCGCGCTCACCCAGCTCTCCGCCGCGCTCCGCACCGAGCTGGGCCCGCGCGACGTCCGGGTCAGCGCGATCGAGCCCGGGCTGACCGACACCGAGCTGGGCGGGCACATCGACAACCCGGTGCTGCGCGAGCAGCTCGGCGGGATGTTCGCCGCGATCCCCGCACTGACCGCCGACGACATCGCCGACCTGATCGGCTACACCGTCACCCGCCCGCGGCACGTCAACCTGCGCCACCTGGTCGCCCTGCCGACCCGGCAGGCCTGACCCGGAAGGCCCGGCGCCGGGCGTGCGCCCGCGCGGGTTCCCCGGCGGGCCGGGCGGGCGCCATGGGAGCATGCAAACCGTGGCGGTTGTAACGGGGAGAACAGACAGCGACACCGGCGGTGCCCGGGCAGGCGGTATATCCGGGCAGGACGACCCCGGCACATCACCGGACATACCGGATGTCCCGGACATCCCGGCTCCGGCCGACGCCGCCGGCACCGAGGGCACCAACGGCACCGGACACGCCGCCCGCACCGCCGCCCCCGAACACGCGGGGGGCACCGCGGACGCCCGCGGCGCGGCCGGCACCGGCCGGATCCGCCAGCCGGTCGCCCTGATCCGGTGCCTCGCGGGCCTGGCCGCGATCGCCCTCTGCCTGCTGCTCGCCGACTACGCCCGCGCCACCACCGGCGGGATCGCCGCCGACGTCGCCGCGGCCGCCCGGCTGGTCCCGCGCCCGCTGGCCGGCCTCGCCGGCGGACTCTCCACCGCGGCCCTGCTGCTCGTCCCGGCGTACTCGGCGGCCCGCCGGCTGCTCGGCTCCGCGCCCGACCGCCGGCGCACCCTCCAGCACCTCTCCGACGGGCTGCTCGCCGCCGTCCTCGCCTACGGGCTCTCGATCGCCCTCGACCTCTGGGTCGACGGCGCCGCCCCCGCCTCGCTGCTCCACGCGCTCACCCAGCGGCTGCCCGGCGGCGGCCCCGCCCACACCGAACCCGTCTACGGCTACCTCGCCCCCGTCCTCGCCTTCCTCACCGCCTCCGGCGCCCGCGAATCCCGGATGCCCCGGATCGTCCTCACCGTCTCCGGCCTCGCCGGACTCGCCGCCGGGTACGCCACCCCGACCGCGCTGCTGCTCGGCCTGCTGATCGGCTGGACCGCCGCCCACGGCACCCGCTACGCCGTCGGCACCCCCGACCCGCGACCCCGGCCGGCCCTGCTCCTGCACAGCCTGCGCGAGGCGGGCCTGCGCCCGGTCGCCGCCGCCCCGGACGGCCCCGACCGCTACCTGGTGCGCCAGGAGGCCGGCCGCCCCGACCTCGACGTGCAGCTGCTCGACCGGCAGGCGGTCACCGCCGCGCTGGTCCAGCGCGCCTGGCGCCGGCTGCGACTGCGCACCGCGCCGCACCCCCGGGCCCTGCGCTCCCTGCGCACCGGGCTGGAACACGAGGCCCTGGTCTCGTACGCGGCCGTCGCCGCCGGCGTCCGCACCCGCCGGATCGCCGCCACCGTCGAGCTCGGCCGCGACACCGCCCTGGTCGCCTACGAGCGCCTGCCCGGCCGCACCCTGGACCAGCTCGCCGACGACGAACTGACCGACGCGCTCCTCACCGACGCCTGGACCCAGCTCTCGCTGCTCCAGCGCCGGGAGATCTCGCACCGCGCGCTGGTCCCCTCCGCCCTGCTGGTGGACGAGGCCGGCGCGGTGCACCTGGTCGACCTCGCGGACGGCGACATCGCGGCGAGCGAACTGGTCCTGCAGTGCGACATCGCCCAGCTGCTCACCACCCTCGCGCTGCGCACCGGCGCCGAACGGGCGGTGCGCAGCGCGGTGGCCGTCCTCGGGCCGGACGCCGTCGGCGCGGCCCTCCCGCTGCTCCAGCCCATCGCCCTCGCCCGTACCACCCGCACCGCCCTCAAGCGTGCCGCGGCCGCCCAGCGGGCCGCCGCGACCCCGGCCGGGGCGCCGGGCAGGACCTCGGCCGGGGGCAGGACGGCCCGGGCCGCCGCTCCCCCGCCGCCGCCCGTCGAACTGCTCGACGCCATCCGCGCCGAGGTCCTCCGGACCCGGCCGCAGGCGCCGGTGCGGGCGGTCAAGCTGGAGCGGCTGCGCCCCCGCACCCTGATGGCCGTCTGCGGCGGCGTGGCGGCCGGGTGGCTGCTGCTGCCCCAGCTGTTCGCGAGCGAGCAGAACCCGGTCGCCACCATCGCCGACGCCGACCCGCTCTGGCTGGTGCTCGCCCTGCTCGCCGCGACCGCCAGCCACTTCACGGCCGCGATGGGCTTCGTCGGCTTCGTCCCCGAGCGGCTCGACTTCCGCCACGCCGTCCTCGCCCAGGTCGCCGGCGCCTTCGTGAAACTGGTCTCGCCCGGCGGCGTCGGCGGGGTGGCCCTGAACACCCGCTTCCTCCAGCGGGCCGGCCTCCCGACCGCCCAGGCGCTGTCCAGCGTCGGCGTCGGGCAGCTCTTCAGCCTGGTGCTGCACCTG
Source organism: Kitasatospora sp. NPDC056181 (assembly GCF_042266225.1). Taxonomy (NCBI): domain Bacteria; kingdom Bacillati; phylum Actinomycetota; class Actinomycetes; order Kitasatosporales; family Streptomycetaceae; genus Kitasatospora; species Kitasatospora sp. NPDC056181. The sequence goes on along the minus strand of NZ_JBHJUK010000109.1, from coordinate 26,544 downwards.
TTGCAGCTGGGCGCCTTCGTCTACCTGCTGGGGCTGGAACCCGGCGGCTCAGAGCTGGACGCCCTGCCGGCCGTGGTCGGCGGCCTGGCCGGGGCCGCGGTGCTGCTGGCCGGGGTCTCGGCCGTGCCGCCGGCCCGGCGCTGGCTGACCGCCCGGCTGCGGCCGCTGACCTCCGAGGTGCTGCCCCGGCTGCTGGAGCTGCTGCGCAGCCCGCAGCGGCTGGCCGTGGGCATCGCCGGCCAGTTGCTGGTCTCGCTCTGCCTGGTGGCGTGCCTGTACTGCTGCGCCCGGGCGGTCGGGCGGGAGCCGGCCTTCGCCTCGGTGGCGGTGGTCTTCCTGATCGGCAACGCGGTCGGCAACGCGGCGCCGACCCCGGGCGGGGCCGGCGCCGTGGACAGCGCGCTGGTGACGCTGATGGAGCACACCGCGTCGATGGAGGAGGGCGGTGCGCTGGCCTCCGTCGCGCTCTTCCGGCTGCTGACCCTGGTCCTGCCGGTGCTGCCGGGCTGGGCGGCGTTCACCTGGCTCCAGCGGCGCGGCGCCCTCTAGTCGGGTCCGGGCGCGTGGGCCCGGTCCGGGCGCGGCGGGTCAGGCCGGGCCCGGACGGGCGCAGCGGGCCGCTACTCCCGGTACTCGTCCTCGTCGAGCTGGACGATCCGGCTCTGCTCCGCGACGTCGGCGACCTCGGTGGCCGGGTCGGCGCCGAGGGCGCGGCGCTCGGCCAGCTCGTCGTACTCGTCGCCCTCCTCGGCCGCGTCGTCCGGTTCCACCGTCTCGGAGACCTCGTCCAGGTAGTCCTCGTGATTCTGCGGCATGGCATCCGTCCTCGCTGCTCGGAGGCTCCCACGGTCCCGCCCCGGGTACTGGAAGTATCCGTCGGCGGCCGCCCGGACGCGATGCGCCGCCCGCCTCCCGGCGTGTTGCCGGGGTCCGGGGCCCGGCCGGCCCCCGACGGCGCGGGATCCGGGGCCCGGGCCGCCAGGGGTACCATCAGTGCCGTACCAGCAGGGCTTACCCACACCCACCCGGTGGCCCCGAAGCCCTTACGAACGACGGGGAAATCATGTCCGGCTCGCACTACTTCACCGGTGCACCCGAGGTCGCCAGCGAGCGCCGTCCGATCACGGTGACCCTGCCGGACCTCACCCTGGAACTGACCACCGACGCCGGGGTCTTCTCCCGCAGCCGGCTGGACCCGGGCACCCGCGTCCTGCTGGAGCACGCCCCGCCGCCGCGGGTCCGCGGCCCGATCCTGGACGTCGGCTGCGGCTACGGCCCGATCACCCTGACCTGGGCGAGCCGGCGCAAGCGGCTCCCGGTCTGGGGCGTCGACGTGAACACCCGCGCGCTGGAGCTGGTCCGGCTGAACGCGGAGTCGCTCGGGCTGGGCAACGTGCAGGCGGCCCTGCCGGAGGACGTCCCCGAGGACCTGCGGTTCGCGGCGATCTACTCCAACCCGCCGATCCGGATCGGCAAGGCCGCGCTGCGCCGGCTGCTGCACCAGTGGCTCGGCCGGCTCACCCCGGACGGCTCGGCCTTCCTGGTGGTGCAGAAGAACCTGGGCTCGGACTCGCTGCAGAAGTGGCTGAACGAGCAGGGCTACCCGACCGGCCGGGTCACGTCGGTCAACGGGTTCCGGATTCTGGAAGCGCGGCCCCGCCCCGAGGGTGCGGGCCCCGAGAGTGGACGAGGTAAGACGTCTTGAAGCAGCTCCGCGGGACCGAACTGAAGCGGCTGCACCGCCAGTGGCGGCGCAGCAACGAGTTCCGGCTCGCGCTGATCCTGGAGAACCTCCAGTCGCCGTTCAACGTCGGCTCGGTGGTCCGGACCGCCGCCGCGATGGGCGCCGAGAAGCTGTACCTGACCGGCGACACCCCGTCGGTGCGCTCGTCCGGCGCGCAGAAGGCCGCGATGGGCACCGACAAGTACCTGAAGGTGGAGCACTTCCCCACCGTCGCCGAGGCGGTGGCCTCCGCGAAGGCGGACGGCTACAAGGTGGTCGGACTGGAGCTGGCCGACGAGGCGGTGCCGATGTTCGCCGCCGAGCTGACCCCGGCGGTCGCCTTCGTGCTGGGCCACGAGGACCGCGGGATCACCCCCGACGCGCTGGCCCTCTGCGACCAGGTGGTCTTCGTGCCGCAGCTCGGCCGGGTCGGCTCGCTGAACGTCTCGGCCGCCGCGACGGTGGCCTGCTACGAGGCGCGCCGCCAGGGGTACGCGATCAGCGGCACCCCGGACGGCAGCGACGCCGGCGGCCTGGACCTCGACGACGAGTAGCCCTCCGGGGCGTTCGGCCCGGGTGCGTGAAGGTGCGTGAGGGTGGGAGGGGCCTGCGGGCCCCTCCCACCCGTCGTTTCCGGGTTCAGACCTCGACCAGCACCTTGCCCCGGTTCGCCTCCCGGTCCACGTAGAGGCTGCGGTAGGCCTGCGGGATCGCGTCGAAGCCCTTGTGCACGGTCTGGTGGTAGCGGATCCCGCCGCTGCGGACCAGTGCGCCGAGGTCCCGGTGCATCTCGGCCAGCTCCGGCTCGTTGAACCACTCCTGGGCGAAGATCCCGCGGATCGTGGTGCGCGGGAACATGATGTACGGCAGCAGCCGGGGCCCGGTCAGCTCGCCGTTCACCGTCGTGGCCCACTGCCAGCAGACGGCGACCTGGCTGTTCACGTTGAGCATGGTGAACACCGCGTCGGTGACCGTCCCGCCCAGGTTGTCGAAGTAGCGGTCGACGCCGTCGGGGGCGGCGAGCAGCAGCGCCTCGCGGACCTTCCCGGCCTCGTCCGCCTGGTCGTACAGCACCACCTCGTCGAAGCCGAGCTCCCTGAGGTACTCGGCCTTGCCGGGCGAGGCGGTGGTGCCGACCACCCGGCCGGCGCCCGCACGCCTGGCCAGCTGGCCCACCAGGGTGCCGACCGAGCCGGAGGCGCCGCTGATCACCACGGTGTCGCCGGGGCGGACGGTCATGAACCTGGTCATCGTGCCCCAGGCCGTCATCCCCGGGGCGCCCATGATGCCGAGCGCCGTGGAGAGCGGCAGCTTCTCGTCGTACCAGGCCGGGTCGAGCCGCCGGTAGGCCGGGAAGACCATCGGGAAGGTGCCGGTCCTCCACACCTCCTCGGCGCCGTTGTGGACGACGTGGCTGCGCCAGCCGCCGAAGCCCTGGACGAGGTCGCCGACCCGGAAGGCGGCCTCGGGCCCGGCCTCCAGGACCTCCATGACCGAGTCGCCGCCCATGTGGTGGCCGATCGGCGTCTCCAGCGCGAGGCCGTTCTGGTACGGGTCGACCGAGACGTACCTGGTCCGGAAGAGCATCTCGTCCGGGCGCAGGCTGACCGTGACGTCCTCGACCACCTTCCGGTAGACCCGGTTGACGTCCGGCACCCCGTCGAGGTGCTCGCGGACCACCCATTTCTCGATCTTCATGCCAGGGCCCCTGTCGGTGCGGTGCTGGTGGACGGGATCTCCCCGACCGGGCCGGCCTGCTGCGGCGGCCGGCCGACCGGGAGGATCAGATGGGTGGGCGGCGGTGCGCCCGGGTCGATCTCCGCGTGGAAGTCCACGCCGTCGTCCCGGCAGATGAACTGCATCACGTGCCGGCCGGCGGCGGCCGCCCGGATCAGGCCGCCGATGGTGGCCCAGACCCCCGAGAGGTAGAAGTTCGCCAGCCCGGGCAGCACCGGGCCGTTCTTCTTGATCTCCTGCTCGACGGTCTCGCTGCCCTCCACGAACGGGTTCCAGCCCGGGAAGGTGCCGTCGTAGACGCCGGTGTAGCGGACCTGGGTGAGCGGGGTGGAGACGTCCGCCACGGCCACCGCGTCCTTGAAGCCGGGGAAGCGCTCGTCCAGGAAGGAGACGACGGCGCCCCGGACCCTCCGCTTGGCCGCGGTGTACTCCCGGCCGTGCTTGACCGGCAGGGTGTGCAGCTCCTCGCCGCGCCGCACCCGGGAGGACTGCTCGGGGCCCTCGCGCAGCTCCCGCCAGGGGCCGATGTCGGAGAAGTAGGTGGCGAACACCACGGTGGAGTCCCGGGGCGCGAGCTCGGGGTAGTGCCGGGTGCGGAACTGCACGTTCATGCTGGGGCAGCGGATGCCGGTCAGTCCTTCCGTCTCCCGCTCGCCCAGCAGGTAGGTGGTGCACGGGTCCCCCTCCGGGAAGGGCCGGCGCAGGCCCAGGAAGAGGGAGACGTACCCGGGCGACAGCTGGCCCGGCTCGTCGATCAGCGAGGTGTACAGCCTGCGGTAGGTGTCGTTCAGGTAGCGGCCCTTGAGCAGCTTCATCACCGTGGTGTGGCCGTCGGCGGCGGAGACCACGATGTCGGCGCGGTACTCCCGGCCGTCGCTGAGCCGCACGCCCACCGCCCGGTCGTTCTCGACCAGGATCTCCTCGGCCTTGGCGTTGTAGGTGATCTCACCGCCGAGCCTGCGGTAGCGCTCCTCGATCGACCGGGCCAGGGCCAGCGAGCCCCCTTCGGGCACCCCGGCCGCCTGGTTGGCGTGCGAGGCGAGCTGGAAGTAGAACGGCAGCACCGGGAAGGCCGGGTGCTTCTCGTAGAGGATGAAGTTGAACGCCTCGCGCAGCAGCGGCTCCCGGAACCGCTGCGCGTAGTCGGTCATCAGCACGGTGATCGACTTGCGGATGGTGTTGAAGTACGGGAGGAACGAGGCCAGCATCCGCCAGCGTTCGACCCGGCCCATCAGCCCGACCGGCTTGAGGAACGGGTAGACGGCGAGCGCCTTGCGGAAGGTCCGGACGCCGTTGCAGAACTCCCGGATCGGGGCCGCGTCGGCCGGGGAGATGCCCAGCAGGTGGGCCTCCAGCCGGTCGGGGTCGGAGTAGAAGTAGACCGCCCGGCCGTCCCGGCCGCGGACGATGTTGAACGCGTCGAAGTGCCGCATCTCCTTGCCCTGGAGGGCTCCGAGCTCCAGCCAGATCTGGTACATCTCGTTGCCCGGGCCGTTGCCGAGCAGCCAGCTGATGCACCAGTCGAAGGTGAAGTCGCTGCGGTCCCAGCCGGTGCAGGAGCCCCCGGGGATCTCGTGCATCTCGAAGATCTGGGTGCGGTACCCGTTCATCCGGGCGTAGCAGCCGGTGGAGAGGCCGCCGAGGCCGCCGCCGACGATGATCATCGACTCCCGGCGCCCCTTCGGTGTTTGCCGTGCCAATTCCCTGGCCTTCCTCGTCGTCCTTGGCATTTCCTGACGGTCCGTCACCACGCCACCGGGAGCGCCTGCAGGCCGTTGACCATGGCGTCCGCCTTCCAGTGCAGTTCGTCCTCGGGGACGGCGAGCCGCAGACCGGGCAGCCGGTCCAGCACCGCCTGGATGGCCACCTGGAGCTCCAGCCGGGCCAGGTGGGCGCCGATGCAGTAGTGCACGCCGTGGCCGAAGCCGATGTGCGGGTTGCCCGGCCGGTCCAGCACGAGGCGCTCCGGCTCCTCGAAGACGTCCGGGTCGCGGTTGGCCGCGGCGGTGGCGATCATCACCGCGTCACCGGCCCGGACGACGACCCCGCCCAGCTCGACGTCGGCCGTGGCGTACCGGGGCAGGCTGAATCCGGTGAGCAGCGGGACGTACCGCATCAGCTCCTCGACGGCCTTCGGGATCAGCTCGGGCTTCTCCCGGAGGCGGCGCAACTCCTCGGGGTTGACCAGGAGTTGGTGGAAGAAGTTGCCGATCTGGTTGGTGGTGGAGACGAAGCCGGCGATCAGCAGGTCGCAGGCGATCGAGAGCAGTTCCTCCTCCGTGATCAGGCCCTGCTCGCGGCAGGCCCGGACGAGCACCGTCAGCAGGTCCTCGCCGGGCTCGCGGCCGCGCAGGTCCAGCACCCCGGCCATGTACTCGATGAACGCCCGGCCCTCCACGGCGAGCACCTCGCCGGGGGTGACGGCGGAGAGCACCGTCTCGGCCCAGTGCCAGAGCATCCGGTGGTCCTCGGCGGGGATGCCGAGCACCTCGCAGATGATGGTGGTCGGCATCGGGATGGCGAAGTCCTCGACCAGGTCGGCCGGCGGGCCGGCCGCCACCATGGCGTCGACCAGCTCCCCGGCCAGCTCCCCGGCCCGGGCGCGCAGCCGCTCGACCCGGCGGGCGCTGAACTCCCGCGCCACCAGCGAGCGCAGCCGGGTGTGCTCGGGCGGCTCGGTGGAGAAGAGGCCGGCGCCGGTGCGGGCGACCGGCCGCATCCGGGGCTGGTCCCGGCCCATCGCCTCGGCGAGGCTGAAGCGCGGGTCGGCGAGTACCGTGCGGACGTCCTCGTAGCGGGTGGCCAGCCAGGCGCCGTCGCCGTAGGGCAGCCGGATCCTGGCCAGTGGCTGGTCGCGCAACTCGGCGTACCGGGGGTGGAGTTCGAGGCCGGGTGACTCGAAGGGGTAGGCTAGCGGCCGGTGCTGCCGGAGCATGGGGAGGTCCGCCTCTCGTGGGGGGCTGCCGGGGGACGGCAGCCGGGTGCCGGCGGCCTCGGGCCGGCCGGCCGGGGCCTGCGCGGCCCGGGGGTCCGTGGTTTCAGGACGCATGGACGCCACCCCCGGCGAGGATGTCCCTGGCCAGCCCGGCGTTGCGCTCGATGTACCCGTGGTCGAGCATCTCGGCGTGGCTGCCGAAGCCCCGGAACACCGCCGTCCCGGTGGCCGAGCTGCCGTGCCAGGCGCCGTACTGCCCGGCCGCGTGGAGGGCCACCTTGGCATCGTCGGAGATCACGCTGACCGGCGCGGTGATCACCCCGAGGTTGGGCGTCCGGCTGCAGAACCGCAGGTAGTCCCGGGCCTGTTCGCGGGTCTCCTGGGCGACGACGTCCGAGCCGGTGTGCCGCTGGAGGTGCTCGGCGAGCTCGTGCTCGAAGGCCCGGACGTGCTCGTCGCCGAGGGTGAAGGACTCCGGGATCCGGTGCGAGTCCATGATCACGACGTTGGGCACCGCCCGGCCGCGCCGCTCCAGCTCCTTGGCCACCTCGAAGGCGAGGTTGCCGCCGAGCGAGTAGCCGAGCAGGGCGCAGGGCCCGTCCGGCTGGACGGTCTCGATCAGGTCGGCGTAGCGGCCGACCTTGTCGTCGCCCGCGACGTAGTTGAAGGCGACCATCCGGTACTCAGGCAGATGTGCCGCGAGCTGCCGGTAGACCAGGCCGTGGCCGCCGGCCGGCGGGAAGCAGAAGAGGGTCTGCTGCTGCTCCCGGTTGAACCAGAGGTACGGCTGGGCGCCCTCGATCCGGCCGGTGATGATGTGCTCCACCGTCTTCGCCATCCCGTGCAGGGTGGTCACCCGGAACAGCTGGCTCACCGGGATGCTGATGTTGAACTCGCCCTGCAGCCCGTGGATCAGCTCGATCAGCTTGATCGAGCTGCCGCCGCACTCGAAGAAGTCGTGCTGGAGGCCGGGCTCCCCGATCCCCAGCAGTGCCCGCCAGTGCTCGGCCATCCGGATCTCGTAGAGGGTGACCGGCGGTTCGGCGGCCTGCTCGGCGGCGTCCGCCCGGGGGGCGGGGAGCGCGGCGACGTCCACCTTGCCGTTGGGGGTGAGCGGCAGTGCGGGCAGCTCGGTGAAGTGGGCGGGGATCATGAAGGTCGGCAGGTGGCCGGCCAGGTGGCGGCGCAGCTCGCGGCGGTCCAGCGTCCCGCCGGGGGCCGGCACGCAGTAGGCGCAGAGCACGCTGTCGCCGCTCCCGTCCGGCCGGACGGTGACCACCGCCCGGTCCACCCCGGGGCATGCGGCGAGCCGGGTCTCGATCTCGCCGAGCTCGATCCGGTGGCCGCGCACCTTGATCTGGGAGTCCGCCCGGCCGAGCAGGTGCACCCCGCCCCCGGTGTCCCAGCGGGCGAGGTCCCCGGTGCGGTAGAGCCGGACCGGCTCGGTGCCGTCCTCCCCGCCGACCGGCAGGGTGACGAAGCGCCGGGCGGTCTGCTCCTCGTCGCCGACGTAGCCGAGCGCCACCCCGGAGCCGCCGATGCACAGCTCCCCCGGCACGCCGGGCGGGACGGGCCGGCCCTGCTCGTCCAGCAGGTAGAAGGCGCTGTTCGGGAACGGCCGCCCGATCGGGACCATCCGGCCGGGCTCCAGCCCGTCGACCGGGCCCTCGAAGTAGGCGCTGTCGATGGTGGCCTCGGTCAGGCCGTAGGAGTTGACCAGCCTGGTCCGCGGGCCGCAGAGCGCCTGCAGCCGCTGGTACTCCTCGACCTTCCAGACGTCCGAGCCGACGACCAGCAGCCGCATGAAGTCCAGCCGCAGGCCGGTCCGCTCGCAGTGGCCGACGACCGTGCGGACCACCGCCGGGACGAACTCCGCGGCGTCCACCCGCTCGGTGCGCATCACCTCGTACAGGCGGGCGGTGTCGAACAGCAGCTCCCGGCCGACCAGCACCAGGGTGGCGCCCGAGCAGAGCGCACGGACCACGTCCCCGGTGAAGACGTCGAAGGAGGTGCCGGCCATCTGGAGGTGGACCCGGGCGTCGGTCTCCAGCCGGTACTCCTCGCGCCAGGCCTGGTAGGCCGAGGCGAGGTTGCGGTGGGAGACCCGCACCGCCTTGGGGCGGCCGGTGGAGCCGGAGGTGTAGATGACGTACGCGGGGGCGTCGAGGTCGGCCGGCGCGTCCTCGAACGCCTCGGACGCCTCGGACGCCGCGGACTCCGCGGACGGGCGGTCGAGTTCGGAGGGTGCGACGACCCGCGCGGGCAGCCCGGCGAGCCGCTCCGGGTCGCCGATCAGCAGCCCGGCTCCGGCGTGCTCCACCATGTAGGCCAGCCGGTCGGCGGGGTGGCCCGGGTCGAGCGGCAGGTAGGCCGCGCCGGTGCGGAGCACGGCCAGCAGGGCGGTGATCAGCTCCGGCGACTTCTCCAGGCAGAGGCCCACCACCGAGCCCGGCCCCGCCCCGAGCGCCCGCAGCCGGGCGGCCGCCCGCCGGGAGCGCCCGGCCAGCTCGCCGTAGTCCATCCGCGCGGTCGGCCCGGCCTCGGACGGGGCGGCGACCGCGGGTGCGGACGGGTCCTCGGCGGCGGCCCGCAGGATCAGCTCGTGCACCGGCTCCTCGTGCGCGACCCGCCGTTCGGCCCCGCTCCACCGCCGGAGCACCAGGGCGCGCTCCTCCCGGCCGAGCAGCTCCAGCCCGGTGGCCGGGTGGTCGGCGGCGGCCGCCGTCAGGCCGTCCAGCAGGTTGACGTAGTGCCGGGCGAGGCGGGCCGCGGTCTCCGGCAGGAGGAGGTCGGTGTTGTACTTCAGGACGCAGTGGAAGCGGCGCTCCGCCTCGTCCTCGTAGGCGGACAGCGTGAGATCGAACTGCCCTTCCTCCTCCGGGAGTTCGATGTACTCCAGGCGGTACCCGTACTTCTCGGTGGCCACCTTGTGGTGGAGCAGGATGAACATCGCCTGGAACACCGCGGAACGGCTCGGGTCGTGCTGGAGCCCGAGCTTCTCCACCAGCAGCACGAAGGGGTACTCCTGGTTGTCCAGGCCGCCCAGCACGGTGGTGCGGACCTGCGCGAGCAGCTCGGCCACCGTCGGCGCGCCGGCCAGCGAGGCGTGCAGCGGCAGCGGGTTGACGAAGTAGCCGTAGACGCCGGCGAACTCCTCGTCGGTGCGGCCGGTCACCGGGCTGCCGACGACGATGTCGTCCTGGCCCGAGTAGGCGTGCAGCAGGAGGTAGTAGGCGCTGAGCAGCACCATGAAGACGGTGACGTTGTGCTCGCGGGCCAGCGCGTGCACCCGGGCGCTCAGCTCCTCGTCCAGGACGAAGAACTCGGAGGCGCCGTTGTGCGTCTGCACCGCCGGGCGCGGCCTGTCGGTGGGCAGGCTGAGGACCGGCACCTCGGCGGGCAGGTGCGAGCGCCAGTAGTCGAGCATCCGCGGCGCCTCGCGGCCGGCCAGGAACGCGTTCTGACGGTTGAGGAAGTCGAGGTAGCGGGCGCCGACCGGGGGCAGCCCGGGCGCCCGGCCCTGCCGCAGCCCCTCGTAGACGGCGAGCAGCTCCTCGATGAAGGTGAAGGTGGAGATCGCGTCCGAAATGATGTGGTGGACGGCCTTCATGATCACCCAGCGGGCCGGGCCGCGCCGGAACAGCCGGAACCGCACCAGCGGGTCCCGCTCCAGGTCGTACGGCTCGCGGTACTCGCGGACGATCAGGTCGTGGACCTCCGGCCAGTCCAGCCCCTCGACGTCGAAGACCCCGAAGTCCGGCTCGGCCACGGCGGCGACGCGCTGGACGGCCCGGCCGCCGTCGAGCACGAAGTTGGCCCGCAGGCTGGGGTGGCGCTCGACCATCGCCCGGAAGGCGGCGGCCATCAGCTCCGGCTCCAGCTCCACCCGGACCTCGACCGCCCCGCCGATGTTGTAGGCGAAGCCGTCCGGGTTGAGCTGCTTGAGGAACCAGAGCGCCTTCTGGTTCTGCGTCAGCGGGTGGCTCGACTCGTCCTCGTACCGGACGACCCCGGCGCCGGCGGCGCCCGTGCCGTCCTCCTCGATCAGCTCGGCGAGGCCCGCGTGCAGCCGGTCGACGAGCTCGGCGACCGGCGCGTCGGAGAGCAGCGCCACCACCGGCGGGGCGGTGCCGAGCTCGGTGTTGAGCCGGGCCCGCAGCTCCATCGCGAGCAGCGAGTCCAGGCCGAGGCCGCTCAGACCGGTGGCGGGCCCGACCTGCTCGGCGGGCACCCGCAGCACGGCGGCGGCCAGTGCGGTGAACCGCTCGGTGAGCAGTGCCCGGCGCTCCTCCTCGCCGGCCGCCCGCAGCGCCTCCAGCAGGCTGCCGTGCTGCGACGCCGGTGCGCTCGCCGTGGCCGCGGCCGCCAGCTCGGCGACCAGCGGCGGCGGGGCCGGGTACCAGGAGAGGAAGACCGGCCAGTCGACCACGGTGGCGACCAGCAGCTGCGCGCGGTCCTGGCCGAGCACCCGCTCCAGCACGGCCATCCCGGCCTCGGGCGCGAGCGAGCTCATGCCGCGGCTGTTGCGGTAGTGGTCGATCAGGCCGAGCTCCTCGATCATTCCGGTGGCCCACGGGCCCCAGTCGAGGCTGAGCGCGGGCAGGCCCAGGGCCCGGCGGTGGTGCGCCAGAGCGTCCAGGAAGGCGTTGCCCGCCGCGTAGTTGGTCTGGCCGGCGGTGGTCAGCAGCGAGGCGATCGAGGCGAACAGCACGAAGTGGTCGAGCGGCTCGTCGGCGAGCTGCCGGTGCAGGGCGAAGGCGCCCAGCACCTTGGGTCCGTGGACGGCGTCGAACACCTCGCGGCCCAGGTCCGGCACCAGGGTGTCGCGGACCTGCCCGGCCAGGTGGAACACGCCCCGGATCGGCGGCGACTCCAGCGCCCGGTACCCGGCGAGCCAGGCGCCCAGCGCCGCCTCGTCGGTGACGTCCAGCGGCACCGGGACGGGCTGGGCGCCGAGCGCCTCCAGTTCGCGCAGGAAGGCGGTGTTGCGCCCGGCCGGGCTCGCCGGGTCGAGGCCGCGCCACTGCTCGCGCGGCGGCAGCGGGCTGCGGCCGACCAGGATCAGCCGACGGGCGCCCCGGCGGACGAGGGTGCGGCAGAGCAGCCGGCCGAGCGCCCCGAAGGCGCCCGTCACCAGGTAGGCGCCGTCCGGGCGCAGGCTCGGCGGCAGCGGCCCGGTCAGGCCCTCGGCGGGGCGCAGCCGGCTGGTCAGCCGTCGACCGGCCCGCAGGGCGATCTCGTCCTCGTCGGCGAGCCCGAACTCGCGCAGCAGCGCGGCCGCCTCCTCGGCGGGGTCGCCGGCCGGGCCGAGGTCGACCAGCTTGCCGGGGTGGCCGGGCAGCTCCTGGTGGCGCAGCACCCGGCCGATGCCCCAGGCGGGGGCGCCGAGCGGCTCGACCGGCTCGCCCGGCGTGGTGGCCTGGGCGGTGCGGGTGACGATGTGCAGCCGGGCGCCGGGCAGTTCGGCGGGCAGCAGGGCGGCCAGCGCGACCAGGCTGTACGCGCCGGCGCCGGTGTGTCCGGCCACGGCGGCGTGGTCCGCCCCGGCCAGCGCGGGCCGGTCGAGGTTCCAGAGGTGGACGACGGCGGCCGGGTCGGCGGCGCCCGCGGCCCGCCGGTCGGAGAGCAGCCGGCGCAGGTCGTCACCGGAGCCGGGGTCGACGGTGGCCGGCCGTCCGTCACCGGCGGGCCGGTAGCCGCTGCCCGGACGGACGAGGGTGCAGTCGCCGCCGCGGGCCGCGATCCGGGCGGCCAGCTCCTCGGCGACGCCCTGGGCGTCGGCGAACAGCAGCCAGTGGTCGGGGTGTCCGGCCGGCGGCTCGGGGGCGTCCGGGCCGTCCGGCAGCGCCGTCCAGACGGGCTCGGCGAGCCAGCCGTCGATGGTGGCGAGGCCGACGGCGGCGGGGGCCCGCTCCACGTCGGCGGCCCGGAAGCCGGTGATCCCGCCGAGCGGCACGCCGTCCTCGTCGTAGACCGCGAGGTCGCCGACCAGCTCGTCCCCGTCGTCGCGGGTGACGGTGGCGTGCACCCAGAGCGGGCGCTCGCCCACGGCGTCCAGCCGGACCTCGTCGATGGCCAGCGGCAGCCTGATCCCGGTGCCGGCCGGGGCCTCCACCAGCAGCTGGGGTGTCAGCAGGGTCTGGAAGAAGGCGTCCATCAGCACCGGGTGCACCTGGTGGCCGACGCCCTGCCCGGCGATCGCCGCCGTCGGCCGGACGGCCGCCAGCGCCTCGCCCGGGCCGATCCAGACCTCGTGGATGCCCTGGAAGGCCGGGCCGTAGTGGTAGCCGAGCCCGGCCAGCGCGGTGTAGCAGTCGGGGCCGGCCAGGTGCCGCAGGGCGCGGTCGCGGACGGCGCCGGCGTCCAGCCGGTGGCCGGGGCGGCGCCGCCGCTGGCCGGGGCGGACGGTGCCGGCGGCGTGGACGGTGCGCTCCTGCCCCTCGCCGGGGCCGGTGGTGGTGACGGTGAAGGCGCCGTTCTCGGCGGAGAGCGTGAACCGGACGGCACGGCTCTCGCCGTCCGGCAGGAACAGCGCCTTGCGCAGCTCGATGCCGGCCAGCGCGGCATCGGTGCCGCCGGTCAGCGCGCGGACGGCCTGGACGGCCATCTCCAGGTAGCCGGCGGCGGGGAAGAGCACCTGGCCCTGGATGCGGTGGTCCTCCAGGTAGGGCAGTGCCTCGGCGTCCGGCCGGGCCTCCCAGGCCGGCTCGGCACCGGCGAGGCGGCGCCCGAGCAGCGGGTGGTCCTGCCGGCCCTGCCGGACCTGCTCGACCGACCGGGGCTCCACCCAGTGCCGGTCCCGCCTGAACGGGTAGCGCGGCAGCGGGACGGGCCGCCCGGCGGGCTGGAGCACCGACCAGTCGACCTCGACCCCGAGGTTGTGCAGGGCGGCCAGCGAGGTGGCGAAGGCCGCCTGCTCGTCCTCCTGGCGGCGGATCGAGGCCAGCGTGCAGACCTCGGGGCGGTCGGCGTCGGCGGGCCGGGCCGCCACCGTCTCCTGGATCGAGCGTCCCAGCACCGGGTGCGGCCCGATCTCCAGGAAGAGGCTGAACCCGTCGTCGTCGAGCCGCTCCACCGCCTGCTGGAAGCGGACGCTGTCGCGCACGTTGTGCCACCAGTAGGCGGCGTCCAGCTCGGTGCCGTGCGCGGTGCCCTCCCGGCCGGTCAGGTAGAGCGGCACCTGTGCGGGGCGGGCCTTGAGGTCGGCCAGCGACCCCAGCAGCTCGTCCCTGATCAGCTCCATCCGGGCGCTGTGGTACGGCACTTCGACGGTCAGCGGGCGGGCGAAGACCTGCTCGGCGGTGAGCGCCGCGGCCAGCTCCGCGAGCGCCGTCGCGTCCCCGGCGAGGGTGAGCGAGGCGGGGCTGTTGACCGCGGCCACCGAGACCGCGTCGCCGTACGGGCGGAGCCGGCGGACCGCCTCGGCCTCGGGGAGTGCGACGGCCAGCATGCCGCCGGTGCCCGCCAGCCTCTGCTGGAGGCGGCTCCGGTGCACCACCACCTTGACCGCGTCGGCCAGGTCGTAGACGCCCGCCTCGTAGAAGGCGGCGACCTCGCCGGTGGAGTGGCCGACGACCGCGTCCGGGCGGACGCCGCGGCTGCGCCAGAGCGCCGCCAGGCCGACCTGGACGGCGAAGTTGGCGGGCTGGGCGAGCCAGGTCTCGGCCATCCGGGAGTGCGTCTCGTCGGCGGCCAGCTCCTCGACGAGGGACCAGCCGGTCAGCTCGGCGAGGTGCCCGGCGCAGGCCTCGACGGCTTCCCGGTAGACCGGCTCGGCCTCGAACAGCTGCCGGCCCATCGCCCACCACTGCGGGCCCATGCCGGTGAAGACCCAGGCCAGCCGGCGGTGCCGGGCCTCGCGGCGCCGGCCGGTCAGCACCCGGGGGTGCGGCTCGCCGCGCAGGTAGGCGCAGAGCGCCTCGTCCAGCGACTCGCGGGAGTCGTGCACCACGGAGAGCCGGGCGTCGAGGTGCTGGCGGCGGTGGGCCAGGGTGTGGCCGAGGTCGGCCGGCCGGGCCGGGACGCCGCCGCGGACACCGGCCAGCTCGCCCCGGATGCCGGCGGCCAGCTCGGGCAGGGCGGCGGCGTCCCGGGCGGTGAGCGGCAGCACGGTGTACCCGGGCGGCCGCCGCCCCGCCGGGACGGGCTCCGGCTCGGGCTCGGGCTCGGGCTCGGGAGCGGCCTCCAGCAGCACGTGGGCGTTGGTGCCGCCGAAGCCGAAGGAGTTCACGCCCGCCCTGGCCGGGCCCTCGTGCGCGGGCCACGGGGTCGGCTCGGTCGGGATCCGGTACGGCAGCGCGGCCGGGTCGATCGCCGGGTTGAGCGTCTCCAGGTTGATGTGCGGCGGGATCAGCCGGTGCTTGAGCGCCAGCGCGGACTTGATCAGCCCGGCCAGGCCGGAGGCGGACTCGGTGTGCCCGATGTTGGTCTTGACCGATCCGACGTAGCAGGCGTCGCCGGGGCGGCGGCCGATCGCCAGCGCCCGGGCCAGGGCGTTCGCCTCGATCGGGTCGCCGACCGGGGTGGAGGTGCCGTGCGCCTCGACGTACTGGAGGCTGCCGGGCGCGATCCCGGCCTCGGCGCAGACCCGCTCGATCAGGGCGACCTGGGCGTCCGGGTTGGGCACGGTGATGCCGTTGGTCCGGCCGTCCTGGTTGACCCCGCTCCCGATGACGACGGCATGGACCGGGTCACCGTCGCGCAGGGCGTCGGAGAGCCGCTTGAGCGCCACCACGGCGACGCCCTCGGCGCGGACGTAGCCGTCGGCCGAGGCGTCGAAGGTGCGCGAGCGGCCCTCCGGGGAGAGGAAGCCGCCCTTGGTCTCGGCGATGGTGTACTGCGGCGCGATGTGCAGCAGGGTGCCGCCGGCCAGCGCGAGGTCGGTCTCGCCGCGCAGCAGGCTCTGGGCGGCCAGGTGGACGGCGACCAGGGAGGAGCTGCACGCGGTGTCGAGGGAGACGCTGGGGCCGCGGAAGTCGAAGCAGTGCGAGATCCGGTTCGACACCATCGTCATCATCGTGCCGGTGGCGGTGTGCGCGGCCAGGGTCTCGAAGGAGAGGTCCGAGAACTGCACGATCTTGTAGTCCAGCGTGAACGCGCCGACGTAGACGCCGACCTCGCGGCCCGCCAGCTCGGCCGGCTTCTGCCCGCCGTCCTCCAGCGCCTCCCAGGCAACCTCCAGCAGCTTGCGCTGCTGCGGGTCCATGTGGTCGGCCTCGCGGCCGCTGATCCCGAAGAACGCCGGGTCGAACTCGTCGAAGCCGTCGATGTAGCCGCCCCGGCCGCCGACCAGCCGGCCCGGCCTGGCCCTGTCCCGGCTGCCCAGGGTGGCCACGTCGTACCGGCTGCGCGGGGTCGGGGTGATGCAGTCCTTGCCGTCGACCAGGTTCTGCCAGAAGGACCGGTGGTCGTTGGCTCCGCCCGGCAGCCGGCAGCCGATGCCGATGATCGCGATGCGCTCGGGGCCGTCGGCGGCGGGGGCGGCCGGGGCGGGCGGGGCACTCCGGGCGGAAGCGGGCCGGACGGGGCGGGCGGGACGGGCGGTGTCGGAGGGGGCCGGGGAATCAGAAGGGCCGGGGGCTGCGGCGAGGCGTGAATCCGTCATGGTCGAGTCCTTGTGTTGCTGCGTTCGCGCGCGCGGCACGGGCGAGGGAGGGCCGCGCGGGCACGGGGACGGCGGCCGTGGCCCGGCTCCGGGCAGGCCGGGGAGGGCGGGCCGGAGCCGGGCAGGCCGGGGCGGGCAGGACGGGGGAGCGGGGAGAGCACGTACGGATGGACTTCGGCGGGGCAGCCCGCACGGGCCGGCCCGACGGGGAGGACCGACGGGGAGGACCGACGGGCCCTCAGGCCGGGGAGTCGTCGACCCGGACCGGGCGCACCGGCCGCCTCCAGGCCTGGAGATGACTGGTGATCACCTCGTCCGTCCGCGGGAACTCGGACGGGTGCCGCAGCCCCACCACGGCCGGCCGGCGGCCGGGCCGCCAGGTGAAGCTGCCGAAGGCGTGGTCCCAGACGGAGAGGTCGGAGCCGAAGTGGCCGGCCTCCGCCAGGTCGGCGCTGTGGTGGAGCCGGTGCTGCTCCGGACCGGCGAAGACGTGGTTGAGCACGCCGAGCCGGACGTCGACGTTGGCGTGCACGAAATAGCCCTGGGCGACCACGAAGAGACCGACCACGAACACCGACTCCGCCGAGAAACCCGCCAGCGCGAGGGAGAGTTGGACCGCTCCCTGGGTGACCAGCACGTCGACGACGTGGTTGACGCCGTTGTTGGCGACGTTGACCTTCCCGGGCACGTGGTGCACCCCGTGCAGCCTCCAGAGCCACCGGTTGGAGTGGCTCCAGCGGTGCACCAGGTAGTTGGCCAACGAGCCCAACAGCAGCGCCGCCGGGATCTCCGCCCACAGCGGCAGCGTCGGATGCGGCGGCGCCAACCACCCGACGGCGGCCGTCACCGGCAGCTGCGCCAGCGCCCCGCCGATCATCGTCAGGACGAAGTAGACGCCGTACCAGCCCCATTCGCCGACGGTCGGCTGCCACTCAGGTTCGTACGGGATCAACCGTTCCAGGGCCGTCAGACAGCCGATGGTGCCGAGCAGGAAGAGCTGACTGGTCCGCCCGAGGTCCCAGCGCCAGCGCAGGGCGGCGACCGATATCGACACGACGGTGACCAGCAGGGTCGGGTAGGCGACACGACGCAGCACGGCGCGCAGCTTCCCACTCACGGCTACCCCCTTCGCGGTCCGGCACCGAACGGTCACCGAAAGCAATCGTTCCGATACTAACGGTGCCCGGAAGCCGAAGCGGGGGATTTTGGAAAAGATTCACAAGCGTCAGAATTTGTCGGATAATAAATTGGAAAAATATCGGCCAGAATGGCGCGGAATCCGAACAGATATCTTTGATGATCGGATGAGCAACCCGGTCGGCCAGGACCCGCCGGGCCCCGCCTCGGGCGCCACATCGGACGCGCAGACCGCAAACGCGGGCCGGAAACGCCACCGCTCCGGCGTCCGCACCAGGGACACCGGAGCGCCGGGACCGGGCCGTCAGGCCCCGGAGGCGGAACGCTGCGCCGGCACCACGCCGTTGAGACGCGCCTGGCCGAGTGCGTGCGCCTCGCCCCTGCCGCGCCCTCCGAGGGGGGCGCGGGCGGGCCCGCCGGCGCCCGCCCGCGGGCGCATCGACTGGCGGATGGCCTGCAGCTGCAGGTAGGAGTCGCCCAGGGCGCCCTTCAACCGGGCTATCTCCTCCCGGAGTTCGGCTTCTCGACTGGCCTGCGGGTCCGAGGTCGCCTCAAGTCCGCCGCAACCGGCCTCGATGAAGCGGCGCTTCCAGTTGCTGATGGCCTGCCCGGTGACTCCCGCGGACCTGGCGGCCTCGGCAGCGGTGATCTCGCCCGCCAGGATGGACAGGACGATGGCGGCCTTCTGATCGGAGGGCATGGCTGGGGGCCGGGGCACGGTGATTCTCCCTCGTGTCGTTGTCGTCGTTCGCTTTCGTGGTGACCCGCGGGCACGCGGGCATCGGGGGTGAGCTCAGGGTCGTCGGACACGGGCACTGCGCGTCGGCCCGCCCGCGCGCCCGGACCGCCGCACGGCGGAGCCGGATCAGGCGGGGACCCGGGCCCAGCCGCGCAGGGTCGACTGGGCGAGGGCCGCGTCCACCGCGAGGGCCACCTCGGCCGGCGAAGCCTCCCCGGGCAGGGCCAGGGCCAGTACGGCGCTCGTCGGCGTGCACTCCAGCCCGGCGCACGTCCACCGTGCGGGCAGGAGCGCGACCAGCCGGACCGCGGCCAGCTCCGACGCGGCGCCGTACGGGACGTCGGCCGTGGCGACGATCCGCACGCGATGGTGAGTGGGCATTGACGGGTCCTTGTGACGAGGCGGGTGGGCGGTGGGCGACCCGGCACGCTTGCCGGGTCGCCGATGCTCGTGACTGCCGTGCCCCGGACGGCGGTTGCACGGCCGTCCGGGGAGTGGCGGTGATCACGCCCGGTCCGCGGTGCGGCCTGCCGGGACGGCCGCGCGCCCTCCGGCGCCCCGGTCGAGGGGCACCGGCCCCGCCCCGTCGTCGCCGGCCGGAGCGATGCCGCCTTCCCGTCGTCCGTCAAAGGCCCCGCCGTGCCGCCGGCCCGGCCGGCGGAGCCCCGGGGCGGCTCACCCCCAGTCGTGGAAGTCCATCCCGAGCAGGTCGACGACCAGGGGGAGCACCTGGTCGAGCGCCAGGTCGGGGAGAGAGCTCGCGGTCGGCGCGCTGACGACCGGCGCCGGCTCGACGGCCTGGGCCGTACCGACGGTACAGAGCGTGAGGGAGGCCGCTCCGAGCAGCGAACAGACCACGGTACGACCGATGGTGCCCACCCTGCGGGCGACCGGCTTCGAACGGAACATCTCGCGCATTGCTCTCTCCCCGTTGGCATTGCTGGTACTTGGTGGTTCTCGCCTTGCAGGGACAACTCTGCCAACGCCGGGCCCCCGGTTCGAGAGCCGGGGTTCGCATACTCCTGCAGCCGGCGGTGCCACATGCTGCACATGTTCCCAGCAGGCTCCCAGGAAGGCTCCCAGGCACTTCCCACAGCGTGGTGACCATCCGTCAGGCGGAGGTCGGGGCACCACCGCCACGGTGTCACGGCAGACAACCGCCTCCCGGCCGCCGCCTCCCGGCAGCCGGGGCGGCCCGCCGGCGCGGCCGAACCACGCGCCCTTCCGCCCGCCGGAGCCCCGAAAGCCCCGGTCAACTTTCCGGTCCGCTTTCCTTTTCGACGCGAACCGGCTGGTCAGCCGTCGTGCCGATGCAAGGAATGGATCGAAGACTCATCGACGCGACCCCTCGGCCGATGCTGAACTTCTCTCACAACAACCGCACCGCCCGGTGAGGTTGAAGGAAAAGCGCCCCTCCCGGGGGCGCCACCCGAAGGAGATTCCCATGACCGAGAAGCTCATCGCCGGTTACGCCGCCTACACCGACGCCAACGAGTACGGCACCACCGCCCTCAGCGACGCCCCGGGCTCCGCCGAGTCGGTCAGCTGGGTCATCACCGCCGCGTCGCTGGGCTTCAGCGTCGCGGCCACCTGGGACAACGGCTGCTGATCAAGCACCCCGGCCCAGAGGTGCGACGCTCATGACCGGGCACATCCCGTGCGGAGGGTGGCGGCGGATGAAGGAATTCACCGCGCCGTGCGCTCCCCCGGACAGCTCAGGCCCGCGCGCCGAGGTTCGTCCCTCGGCCTGCCGGCGGAATGTCCGGGCAGGCAACCCGCCCTTTCCCGTCGTCTATTGAGATGCGCACCTTCCTGGTGCGGCTCTCGGAGGGAACCGCACCGCGGAATTTCCCCGTTCCGTTCCGAACCCTTCGGAACGGCTCACCAGAAAAGGATTACCCCATGAACGAGAAGCTCATCGCCGGTTACGCCGCCTACACCAACGCCGACGAGTTCACCGCGGACGCGCTGGCCGAGGCCCCGGGCTCCATCGAGATCTCCGTCATCATCGGTTCGTTCGTGGCGTCCGCCACCACGTACGACATCAAGTGCTGATCTTGTGACCTCATCTCAACGGGGCGCCGTCCCTCCCGGAGACGGCCCCCGTTGAGGCAGCACCAATCGCCGGCCCGCCCCGCCTCTCAGGCGTGGCGGGCGGCGCTGTCGGCGATCTCCTGCAGCGCGGCCATGTGCCTGACCAGGGCACCGCGGCCGGCGTCGGTCAGTGCAAGCCATGTACGGGGCGTCTTTCCGGCGTACCCCTTGCGGACCGCGACGTAACCCTTCTCCTCCAGCGCCGAGGCGTTCTTGGAGAGGTTCGAGGGCGAGAGGTCGCAGTACTCCTGGACGGCCCGGAACTCCGCCTCGTCACATCCGGAGAGGAACGCCGCGATCCGGATGCGGGTGACGGTCCGGAACGCGTCGTCCAGTTCGGCCGTCATGCGCGAACCTGCTTCTGCAGTGTGAACCAGGTGTAGCCGAACACGACCACGCCCAGCCCGGCCCAGATCCACCGGAGGTCCGGGCTGACGGCCAGCGCGCAGATCACGATCACCGCACAGGCGTTGATGGTGCGACTGCGCCGGCGACGGGCGGGGCCGCGCAGACCGGTGACGCCCTGCCCGGCCCGGATGCGGGTCAGGATCTGGTCGGCGGCCAGGGCGAGGAGGATCCCGGTACCGATGGTCAGCACCTTCAGCCAGGCGGGCGAGGGGCTGAGACCGCCCAGCGCCACCGCGGCACCCACGAGCAGCCCGCAGGTGGGGGGCGCCCAGGCCGGCAGCCGGGGTTCGACCGAGGCCCGGTAGGACAGGTGGGCCTGCTCAAGCTCGCGTCGTGCTTCTTCAGCGTCCATGGTTGCCAGACTGGCATGGACTTTCCTGTTTTTCAAGTAGTAGATTCGCGGAACGCACTGTCCGCCGTATCCCCAAAGGACCCGGCACCGTGCCGACCCCCGGCAGCCCTCGGCGCAGCGGTCACCAGGCCCGGCCTCCCACCGCCGCCCCGCCCCAGCACCAGGAAGAGAGAACGGACTTGAATCCGCTGGAGATCGACTCCCTCTCGAAGCGCTACGGAGAACGCCAGGCGCTCGACGCGCTCTCCTTCACCGTGCCGCCCGGCGAGATCTTCGGGTTCGTGGGCAGCAACGGGGCCGGGAAGACCACCACCATGCGCATCGCGGTCGGCGTGCTCGCCGCCGACGAGGGCGAGGTCCGCTGGGGCGGCACCCCGGTGAGCGTGCGCGACACCGCGCGTTTCGGCTACATGCCCGAAGAGCGCGGCCTGTACCCGAAGATGACGGTGGCCAAGCAGCTCGTCTACCTCGGGCGGCTCCACGGCCTGTCGGCCTCCGAGGGGCGCGACGCCATGGTGCGCTGGACCGAGCGCCTGCACCTGTCGGAGTACCGGGACAAGACCGTCGAGTCGCTGAGCCTGGGCAACCGGCAGCGGGTGCAGCTGGCGGCGGCCCTCGTCCACGACCCCGACGTGCTGATCCTCGACGAGCCGTTCTCGGGGCTCGACCCCTTCGCCGTGCAGGACATGAGCGCGGTCCTGAAGGAGAAGGCGGCACAGGGCACCCCGGTGCTCTTCTCCAGTCACCAGCTGGAGCTGGTGGAGAAGCTGTGCGACCGCGTCGCCGTGGTCCGCCGGGGCAGGCTCGCCGCGTGCGGCAGCCTCGACGCGCTGCGCTCCCAGGCGCCGGCCCGCATCCACTTCGTGGTCGAGGGCGCCGCCGCAAACTGGCCGGACGGGGTGGACGCGGTCGCGTCCTACGAACGGCTCGACGACGGGGTGCTGGTGGAACTGGCCGGCACCCACACCGAGAACGACCTGCTGCGGGCGGCCATGCCGCACGGAACCGTCCGCCGCATGACCTGGCACCAGCCGACGCTCACCGACATGTTCTGCGACCTGATCGAGTCGCCGGAAGGCGGTACCGACCGATGACCCCAGCCTCACGCACCCACCGCTCCCGGTCCTGGCAGGACGTCCTGCTGGTCTACCGGCGGGAGGTCGGCGCGCGCCTCGCGAGCAAGGGCTACTTCGTCGGAATGGCGGTCATGGTCGCGGTGGTCGCCGCGCTGGTGGTCGGGCTCTCCGCGATGGGCGCCGACAAGACGTTCACCGTCGCGGCCTGCGGTGCCCCGCAGTCCGAGTTCGGGGTCACCGCGAAGGAGGTGCGGGTGCAGGCCTGCTCGGGCCTCGACCAGGCCCGGGAGCAGACCGACGGCAAGCAGGTCGACGCCGCGGTCGTGGTCGCCGGCGGCCGCGTGTCGGTCCTGGTCCGCGGCAACAGCGACCCGCAGGCCCAGCAGGCGGCCGTCGCGATGAGCCGCACCTGGGCCATGTCCCGCGCGCTGGAGGCCCAGCACGTCGACCGGCCGGGCCTGGAGGCCGCCCTCGCCGACGCGGCACCCGAGATCGTCACCGTCGGCAGCAGCCCGCCCACCAAGGAGGTGGCGGCCGCCGTCAGCCTGCTGGTCGTCCTGTTCATGCAGATCATCGGGCAGGGCTCGCTCATCGCCCAGGGCGTGGTGGAGGAGAAGTCCACCCGCATCGTCGAGGTCCTGCTCTCCACGCTGACCCCGCTGCGGCTGATGACCGGCAAGGTCGCCGGCATCGGGACGGCCGCCGTCCTGCAGATCGCCGTGCTGGTCGGTGCCATGGCCGGCGCCGGTGCCGTCACGGGCGGGTCCTCCACCTCCCTGCCCGGTACCGGGGCGATGCTCTCCCTGATGGTGTGGTTCCTGCTGTCCTTCGCGCTGTTCGCCGGTCTCTTCGCGGCGGCCGGATCGCTGGTGTCCCGCCCGGAGGAACTGCAGTCGGTGCTCATGCCGGTGATGGTGCTCGCACTCGTCCCGGTGGGGGTCGTCGCCGTCGCCGCGGGCGACCTGTCGGCCCCCTGGGTGGGCGTCCTGCAGTACATCCCGCCCTTCTCCGGCATGCTGATCCCGCTCCAGGCCAGCGTCGGAACCGTCTCCGTGACCCAGCAGCTGCTCGCCGCCGGCGTGATGCTGGCGGCGACCGCGGGCTGCATGTGGCTCGCCGCCCGGGTCTACCGCGCCTCGATCCTGAAGATCGGGTCCACCGTCCGCTGGCGCCAGGCGCTCGCCGCGTAGACGGACCAGTCGTCCCCCCTCATGTCGCACCCCCCGACGAGGGCGGGCGTGCCCGGGGGAAGCGGCCCCCTCGCTTCCCCCGGGCCTTCCTCGCACACCTCCGCGTCGCCGCCGGACACCTCCGCGCCACCGCCGCAGGCCCCCGTGCAGCCGCCGAAGGCCTCCGCACCCCCGCCACAAGCCTCCGCGTCGGTTCCGTGAGCCTCCGCGCCCAGCCGTAGAAGGGTTTGAACGATGCTGTTCCTGCACGTGGCGGCGGTCCTCGCCGTCGTCCTGGTGGCCGCCAAGGCCGGGCGCGAGGCGGCCCGCCTGCTGCGCCAGCCGGAGGTCATCGGCGAGATCACCATGGGGCTGCTGGCCGGTCCCGTCGCCCTGGCCCTCCTGGGCCCGGACACCTTCGCCTCCGTCCTGCCGAAGGCCGTCCTCGACGATCTGAAGCTGGTGGGCCAGGCCGGCCTCGTCCTCTTCCTCGTCGGTCTCGCCCATCACATGCGCCGCGGGTCGGTGCACCTGCCCAGGCGGGCGGTCGGCTGGGTGGCGGCCGGCTCCCTGGTCCTTCCGCTGCTGAGCGGGGTGCTGCTCGCGGTCTGGATCCTCACCCGGGAAGGGGCCGCCGTCCGCGGCACGGCCCCCCTGTCGGCCTTCGTCCTGATGGTGGCCGTGTCGCTGTCCATCAGCGCGGTGCCCGTGATGGCCCGGATCCTGGACGCGCGCAGGATGCAGGACTCCACGGCGGGGGCGCTGACCCTGTCCTCGGCGATCGTCATCGACGCCGTGGGCTGGCTGCTGCTGACGCTCGCCGTCTGCCTGGGCGCGGGCAGCGTCGCCGGGTTCCTGCACTCCCTGCTGGCACTCGCCGTCGCCGGGGCGTGCGGGCTCGCCATCCGGTTCGGCCTCGCGACGGCCCGGGCGCGCAGCCTGTGCGTGCGGGCCCCCCGCACGGCGGCCGTCGCCCTGGGCGCCGCGGCGATCGCCGTGGCCGTCACCGTCGAGCACATGGGGATGACGGCGATCCTCGGGGCTGCGGTGGTGGGGCTCTCGATCCCCTCGGACGAGTCCTCGCCCTGGAGCCGCACGGTGGAACAGGTCTCGCGCGCGGGCTCCGCCGTGGTGCCCGTCTTCTTCGTGGTGACCGGCATCAACGTCTTCAACAAGGCCTACGCCTCGACCCCGTGGGGCCTGATCACGGTGGCGGTCCTGCTCGGCATCGTCGGCAAGACGGCCGGCGGCTACCTCGGGGCGCGGCTCGGCGGCCAGTCGCGCCGCGACGCTCAGCAGATCTCCGTCCTGATGAACACCCGCGGCCTCACCGAACTGATCGCCATTCAGGCCGGGCTCCAGGCCGGCATCCTGACGGGCCCGCTGGTCCTGGCACTGGTGCTGATGGCCCTGGCCACCACCGCGATGACCGGTCCGCTCCTCGCGTACATGGAGCGTTCCGGGGCGCGGCTCCCCGCGCCGGGGGCTCCGGAGCTCCGGGCGCCGAGGGCGGTGGCGCGCCAGGGCTCCTGAGCGCACGCCCCGTGCGCCCGTCGCGGGCGAACACCCCGGGTGCGGCGCCCCGAGCGCGCCTCCTAAGCACAGGTCGGACCCCGTCGCCCTCGGGCGGCGGGGTCCTCCGTCGTTTCCGGGGGTGCACCGGCACCCGTTCCGGACCCCTACCGTCCGGTACGCACGGTAGGGCGGCGCCTACCCGGCGTCGCGACTGCGCATGTGAAGCATGGGCGCATTCTGCCATGGACACGTCCTTCCGCGGGGCCCGTCGCCCCGTTCGGGCCGCCCGCATCCTGGCAGGCCAAGCGCTGCCGACGCCGTACGAACCGTTCCCGGCCGGCCGCCGTCCGGCGGCCGGGACGCTCGGTCCACGAGTAGTTGACACTTCTATAGCGCTGCGGTGAGGATCTAGCCGATGGCGGGCCCAGGTATCGACCCCGGTCCGCTTCGGCATCCTGGGGGAACATCCATGCGCGGGATCCACACCACCGCATCCGTGGGTCGGTTGACGCGGCCCGCCGACGTACCGGCAGCTCCTCCGACTGTGCGCCACCCGCTGCCGCGCGGCGCGTGCACGACCGCGCCGGACCCGGATGCATCGGCGTCCGGCCCCGGACGACCCCGGGATTGAGGTCCGACACCGGGACGCGTGCGACCGCCACGCGTCGGGACCCCGCGACCCGGAGGAGACCGACCCTGCACTCCTGATCGGGTTCCTGACCAGAACCCGATCCATCCGCACTGTGCCCCGGCGCCGACGACCGGTGCCGGGTACCGAGGCGAGCGCCGTGGCTGCGGCCAGAGTCCGGCGCGCATCGCAGCGCCTCCCGCCGGCGCCTGTTTCCCCTCCAGTGCGGCATGGACCGGCCCGCACGCCGGAACCAACTGGAAATGATCACAGCCGTGCGCGGCGAAGGGGGAAACATGGGCGAGCCCAGTCTGGCGTTCCTGGGAGTCGACTCCGACGACGAGGAGCTCTACAGACGGCTGCTGCGCGCGGGCGAGAAGGGCCGGGCGGCGTTCGCCCTGAACAGGTCGCAGGACGTACGGCAGGTGCAGGAGTCCTGCGCGCGGCTGACCACCCTCGGACTGGTCCGGGAGGGGTCGGACGGCGTGCTCCACCCGGTGCCGCCCGCCAAGGCGGTGGAGGGACTGGTGGAGACGAAGGTGCGCCGGCTCCGCGACGACCTGGAGGGACAGGTCGCCGCCAGGGACGTGGTGGGCTCCCTCATCAACGAGCACGGCGGTCGCGCGGCCGACACCCGGGCCGCGGACACCGGCGACGCGATCCAGCACCTGGAGGGCATGGAGGCGGTCAGGGCCGTCCTCGACGAACTCACCTTCTTCACCTGGGCCGAGAGCCTGACCACCAACCCGACCGGTGTGATGAGCGCGGAGAACATCGCCCACGCGCGGCCGCTGGACGAGCGGGTCCTGAGGCGGGGGGTCAGCATGCGGACGCTGCTCGGCGCGGCCGCGCTCGACGACCCGACGACGATGAACTACGCGCGGGAGCTGACCGCCAAGGGCGCCCAGATCCGCATCTCCCACGCCCCGCTGGAACGCCTGATCATCTGCGACCGGTCCGCCGCCCTGACCCCGCTCGACCCCTCCCACACGGCCCGCGGGGCCGTCCTCATCCGGGAGTCGGGCCTGGTGTCCGCCCTGGTCGCGCTCTTCGAGCGGATGTGGAGCAGCGCGCAGGAGCTCCCCGCGGCCGAGGACGCGGAGTCCGACGCGGCGGAGGCGCTCAGCCACCTCGAACGCAAGGTGCTCAAGTCGCTGTACACGGTGGACAAGGACGAGAGCGGCGCCCGCGACCTCGGCATCTCGGTGCGCACCTACCGCAAGCACGTGGCGACGCTGATGCGCCGGCTGGACGCGACCAACCGGGTCCAGGTGGCGCTGCTGGCCCGCGAGCGCGGCTGGCTGTAGGCCCGCCGGTGCCGGCCCGCGACGGCGGGCCGGCC
Organism: Kitasatospora sp. NPDC056181; assembly: GCF_042266225.1. Taxonomy (NCBI): domain Bacteria; kingdom Bacillati; phylum Actinomycetota; class Actinomycetes; order Kitasatosporales; family Streptomycetaceae; genus Kitasatospora; species Kitasatospora sp. NPDC056181. Next base: position 85 of record NZ_JBHJUK010000109.1, on the reverse strand, counting down.
GGGCGCACGACCGGGGGCGGCGCGGGCGCTTGCTTGTGGGGCGTGGGCCGGCAAGCGGAGCCGGGCGGGGGGGGCCCCCGCGAGC
>NZ_JBHJUK010000108.1:0-32954 GCF_042266225.1 Kitasatospora sp. NPDC056181 | reverse complement strand
CTACCTACCAGAAGGTCGGCGACCTCGCCCGCGCCATCCCCCTGTTCGAGACCGTCCTCGCCCAACGCGAACAGGCGCTTGGCAGCACCCACCCCAGCGCGCTGGCCACCCGCAACAACCTCGCCGCCGCCTACCAGGCCGCGGGTGACCTCGCCCGCGCCATCCCCCTGTTCGAGACCGTCCTCGCCCAACGCGAACAGGCGCTTGGCAGCACCCACCCCGACACCCTGATCAGCCGCAACAACCTCGCGTATGCCTACTGGGGGAGCGGCGATAAATCGCAGGCCGTTGCCTTGTTCGAACAGGCTCTCACCGATTCTGAATATATTCTCGGCGCAGATCATCCGTTGACCGCAGTCGTGCGAAACAATCTCGGCGCAGCCATCCGCAACGGCGGTAGCTTGGGGGCGGAACAATGACCAATGACCCTCCCAAGGCCACAATCATCATCATGCACGTTTACGAGAGCACCACGAATCTTGCTGACATGATCAGGGAGGCTGCGCTTTCAAGCGGCGTCAAGACCGAATACAAGGTGGAGCACATGGAAAGCCACAACTACAATGCATCCGGGCAAATCGGCGCCTTCGGGGAAGGCGCCTCAGCATCAAACAACACCTTCAACCAGATCTGGTCCCAGCACTCGCAAGAATTGAACCTGGAGCAACTGGCCGCAGACCTCGGGATGCTCCGGGCAGCCATGCAGAAAGAGGCACGGTCAGCAGATGAGTTGATTTCAGCAAGCGATATTGCAAAGGCTGAAATCGAGGCCACCAAAGGAAACGGCCCAGCTTCCCTCGAACACTTGAAGTCCGCCGGAAAATGGGCATTAGACATGGCCAAGAATATCGGTACGGAGGTCGCCAAGCTTGCCATTTCACAAGCCATGTCAGCATAGCCCGCTAGCATTCTGGCTGGCTAAACGCTGAAAATTCTCTTGCCCGGGTCGACATTGCCGACGGCCTCCACGGCTACTTGATAGGTGCACCGCGACTCGGGCTCGGTGGCCTGCTTCACAAGCCGCGCGCCAAATCGCCTCGACCTGCGCAAGCAACGCAACGCACTTCATCCCACAAGCGCCCGAGCCGGGAGTAGCAACTGAAGCATTGGGTGTTTCAGCCCCGCCCAGGCCGGACAGTCCTGGCGGATCCCTGTCCGGTTTATTCTCCTAGGTCAGAGCTCCTCTCCGGACTGCCGGACAGTCCGAACAGTCGCCCCTGGGTATCCGTTGTCCGGGCGACTGGTCAACCCATTCAGGACTGTCCGCGATCAGTCGAGGAGACCGAATCGCTCGCGTACTTGATCGTCCAACTTGCCCTCCTCCAGGTCGCTAAGCGCGCCTGCGTACCCGGCCATGATTGCCTCATGTACGAGGTCATGGACCTCGACTGGGATCACCTCATAGACCCCCGAGCAGATGTTCTCGGCGGCGTCGTGCGCGGTGCTGTAGTGAGGGTCACGGATGCTGCCGCCGAGAGCACGGACTAGATCCCTTATGACGTTCTTCAGGTCATCGGCCACGCCCGGGCCCTACCCTCCGGCTGTAAGCGACAACCACGCCCGTCGACCAGGGTCCCTGCTCCAGGGCAGGGGGCTGCCTCCCGACTGAGACACCCAGGTATTTCCGCTAGTTGCCCGGACAGGACAATGGGAGCTGTCCGTGCCCTGCCCGGGTGGTTCGCGCAGGTCAGCCCGCTAGCCCGGGGCACCCGGACAGCCCGGACACTACCGCCTGCACCGGCTGTCCGGGCTCCGCCTCGATCAAACACCGCACCCGCTCCGCGCCAGTGCAGTTGAATGCTTCTGGCGCGGGCAACGTCTGCCATTGCGCAGACGGCTCACCCCGATGATCGGTCGATCCCTGAAGGGACGGATGCCCAATGGCCATCACCGCCAAGGTCCCCGCCGTCGCCTGTGCCCGTTGCGGCGCCAGGCTGAGCCGCAGCAACACCGATACGATGTGCAGCCCGTGCCGACGTGCGGTCGGCCCCGCCAGCCCGGCAGCGCCGGTCACATCGGCGGCCAAGCCGGTTAGCTGGCTCTCAAGCGCGGCCGAGCACACCGCGCCGCCGGATGGGTCCAACCTCGCCGACGTCTTGAAGGCGTACCGAGCGCTCCACAAGCTGAAGCAACAGGACTTGGCTGACCTGCTCGGCTACGACCAGTCCTACGTGTCCCTGTTGGAGCGCGGGAAGCGCGTGATCCGGGACATGGACGAACTCCGCCGCCTGGCCCAGACATTGGGGCTCCCCGAGGACGAACTGGGCCTGCTGCCGGCTGCCGAGGTGGCCGTCACCGTCGCCATGCCTTCCGGCGACGACGGGGCCGCGGGCCCGAAGGATGCCATCGAGGAACAGCGGCGCTGGCGAATGACTCGCCGGGACCTGAACCGTCACCGCAGCGAGCTCACCGGCGCCGCGGCGCGGCTGTACCCGGACGCGGACCGGGCTGGGAACAGCCCGGTGTTGACCACGGCCGGGTGGATGTGGCCGAGTCCTCTGGACTTTGCCGACATCGACCTCACCTGGCTGAGTCAGACCGCCCCACCGGAGATCGCGGGTGCCGAGCCGGAGTCCGAGAGGGTGCGGCCGCTCGCTCCGAACGGCGGTCGCTTCGCCCGGTACTCGCAGGCCATCCGCATGGTCGACCGGCCGTCCCTGTTCGTGAACCGGCCGAGCTTTCGCCTGCTCGACGTCGCCCAGATCGACGGTCGGCCGAAGCTGTCGTTCGGGTACACCACCTACTTCGACATGGCCGATGTCTGCGAGGGCGTCGCCCATGAACTGGCAAGTGCTTGGTTGGCGACCGGCAGCGATCCCGCGTGGATCGGGGCGCCGAAGTGGGACGCGCTCCCGTTCCGGAAGCTTGTGGGCAACCCGTTCGATCTCGGCCGCCGTCCGCTGCTGCCATCCATCGACACTCTGACCATCCGGCTGGCCGCCGACGGTAAGGCCTCGTTCCCGCTGCACCACCGCGCCGCGAGCAACGTGGCCTTGGCGGGTGGGACATACCACATCATGCCCGCCGGGGTCTTCCAGCCGTCGTCCGTCATGCCCTGGGACCAGTCGAACGACTTCAACCTCTGGCGCAACGTCCTACGGGAGTACGCGGAGGAGTTCCTCGGCGACCCCGAGGCCGACGGCAGCAGCGGCGAACCCATCGACTACGACGGGCTGGAACCTTTCCGCACGCTCAACCAGGCCCGCCGCGAAGGCAAGGTCAGGCCGTACTGCTTCGGCATCGGTCTGGACCCGCTCACGCTGGCGGGGGAGATCCTGAGCGTCGTGATCATCGACGCCGACGTCTACGACTCGGTGTTCTCCGGCATGGTGTCCCGCAACACCGAGGGCAATGTCATCGCTGGTGGGAACGGCACCGCCGGGATCGAGTTCACCGAAGCCAACATCCGCCATCTGCTGGACAATGAACCGCTCGCATCCGCGGCCGCGGCGTGCCTCGACCTGGCATGGCAGCACCGTGGACTCATCCTGGACTGAGAGGAAACGCCGTGCGCGTACTCGTGACGGGCGCCTATGGCTTCGTCGGCAACGCCGTTGTCCGACGGCTTGCCGAGGCGGGCCACGAGGTGGTCGCCCTGACGCATCGGCCGCCGGGCACGCCGCTCCCGACGCTGCCTGTAGCCAAGGTGGTCCATGGCGACATCCGTGACGGCGCGGCCGTTGCGACAGCTACGGCAGGTGTGGATGCCGTATGCCACCTGGCAGCGCTCACCCGGGTGCGAGAGTCGTTCGAGATGCCGGACGAGTATCACGACGTCAACGTCAACGGCACGGCGTCCCTGCTGGATGCTCTGGCCGATCGGGCAGCCGTGGACCGCCCTGTAGTCGTCTTCGGCTCGACGGCCGCGATCTATGGCGCTCCAGAGCAGCAACCCATCGGCGAGGACGTCACACCCGCTCCGGGCAACCCGTACGGCATGTCGAAGCTCGCCGCCGACCAGCTACTCCAGCGGCGCGGCGAGAGCGGGGCCATACGGGCGGTGAGCCTCCGCTGCTTCAACATCTCGGGGTCCGTGGGCGGGGTCGGGGATGGCGATGAGTCCCGGATCATCCCGAAGGCGCTTGCCGTGGCAGCCGGCCGCTACCCGCACCTGGAGATGAACGGCGACGGGAGCGCAATCCGCGATTTCGTCCACGTGGACGACCTCGCCCGCGCGTACGTCTTGGCCCTCAACGCCCCCGTCTCCCCGTACCGGGCGTACAACGTGGGCGCGACTCCGGCGAGCATGGCGGAGATCGTAAACGCCGTGGAGCGGGTGACGAACCAGCCCGTGCCTGTGGTTCACCGCCCGCCGCAGCCAGAACCGCCCCGGCTGGTCGCCGATCTCTCCCGGATCACAACCGAACTGGCGTGGAAGCCCGAACGGTCCGGGCTCCACGACCTGATTCGAGACGGGTGGTCGGTGGCAAGCCGAGCCGACCGCTGATCTACTCCGCCAAGCGGCCCTTCACGCTGCCCGGGAGCGCGTCAAACGCCTCCCGCCAGCGCTGAAGGGCCGCTTCGGCGTTTCCGCCCTCACTCCCGGCGTTGGCCAAGGACTCGCGAAGAGCCTGCTCGATCGCCTGGGCCGCTTGCAGCACCGGCAGCGCCCAGTCAGCGGCTCCTGGCGAGTGCTCGGCCAGACGCGGCGGGAACTGGGCGAACACGCCCTTTCCCTGATGGCCGATCACATACCCCTCGGCGCGAAGCAGCGATACAGCGTTCTTGACGACGGTGCTCGACACACCGAAGCCGCCGATCAGCTCCTGTGTCGACGGCAGCGCAGAGCCCGCAGCCAGCTCACCGCTGCGGATGCGTTTCCGCAGGTCATCGGCAAGCTGGAGATAGGCCGGCTGGCCTCGAAACTCGGTCACCAGTGATCCTCCAGTCAACGTGTCGCACCTAGTGCACCAGTGTGCCGCAGCCCGCGCTTGAGCGAGACCGGGCGAAGCACTTGCCAACTTAGGGCACTAGGTGCACCATGTTTGTTGTGAGGCCAACGCCCCGGCGAAAAGCCTCATATGACAGGCCGTCATTGGTCTGACGCGTTGCGCTGGAACAGGCTTGTCGCAGCAGGGCGGATCCGCAGAAATGCAAGCCGACTGCGATCAACACCAGCTCTTGAGGGCCTTCTTTGGGCTGCCCTGAGCTGCACAGACGCACCCGTTGCCGTGACGCTCCACCTGCCACTTCAGGAGGCTTCGCCATGCTCGCCACCCCCCGCAAGACCGCCGCCCCGACCGTGACCGGCCGCTCCTACGCCGCCCGTGTGGCGTCGCTGACCGGGGGGTCGGGCCGGCTCTCGTCGGGTGCGTGGGTGGCGGAGGCGCGAGGTGCGGAACGCCGGCGCCGGGCGGTGGTCTGCCGGATCGCCCGCCGGACCGGGACGCAGGCTCCGCAGTGGAACGGCGAGATCGGCGACGAGAACTGGCAGACCGTTCTGGCGGCCGGTGCCGAGGCGCTCCTCGCCGCCGCCCAGGACGGGAAGCCCGCGAGCGCCCATCTGGTCGCCACGGCCCGGGAGTTCGCCGAGGAGGCCGCCGAGTCGGTGCCCGGCCGGGTAATCGACCTGACCCGGGACAGTCAGGCCGAAGCGGCAGTCGACGAGATGCTCGCCGACCGGTTGGCGGCCGTACTGGACGCCCCGTTCGGCAGCAAGGCGCGAACACCGGCCTCGGACCGAAAGACCGCCGAGCAGAAGGCGGTCGAGCGGTGGAGCCCCTTCCGGGCTGGCCCGCGCCACGTCGTGCGCTGCGCCGACGGCTCCCGCCGCTACGGCGACGGCAGCCCCGCCCCGACGCACTAACCCGGACTACCAACTACCGCCCGAGACACGGAAGACGGCCCCTCTCAATCCTTGGCCGGACGAGGAGCCGTCTCCGCCGGGCCGACCTCTAGGAGAGACCCGTGCGATTGATTGTTGCAGGACAGAAGGCCCATTCGGCCTCGGAGTTCGCCGAGCTGGCGCTCGGTGTCGACACCGAGCTGTTCACCGGCCCCGCCGGCCCGGAGCCCACCGCCGACCGCACCGCCCGGCTCGCCGCCGCGAACGACATCCTCGCGGTCCTGCGCCGGGAGGACCCGGAGCTGGCCGCCCACGCCGAGCACCTGATGAGGCAGGCCGAGCCGAAGCCCGCCGCCCCGGCGGTGATGGGCAGGCTGGTCCTGCTGTCCGGCGGGATGCCCCGCCCGGGCAAGCACACCGCGCCCGCTGTGATGTTCGGGGCGGTGGCGGCGTGATGGCCCGCTTCGTCCGCCGCGGCATTCGCGGCACCATCCGTCCGCACCTCACCGGGCGCGTCGCCGGTGTCCTCGTCGAGGTCCTCCCGTCGCCGGAGGGGGACCTGCCCGGCGCCGCGTGTGCCGGGGTGGACCCGGAGCTGTTCTTCCCCGGCGACGAGGACGAGTTCGCCGACCGCCGGGCCCGGCAGATCTGCGCCGGTTGCCCGGTGCGGGACATGTGCCTGGCCCTGGCGTTGAAGCGCGGCGAGCCGCACGGCATCTTCGGCGGCCTCGACCCGGCCGAGCGCCGGGCACTGGCCCGGCGGGAGCGCCGGAACGGGAGGGCCGCGTGATGGCCCTCTCCAAGCGCCTGGGGTGGGCGGCACTGCTGCTCGCCCTCGCCTTCCCGGCCGCCGCCGGCTCGGTCCTGGCCGTGCTCGCCGCGGTGGCCTCGTTCCTGCTGGCTCACCCGACCGTCGCGTGCGTGGTGGGGGCGGGCCTGCTGCTCGCGAGCACGCTGCCCGCTCTGCGCCGTCGCGTGGCCCGCGCCCGGGTGCGGCGGCAGCTGCGCGGTCTGTCCGCGTTCCGACTCAAGGTTGTGGGGGACCACTGATGAGCGTCACCGAACTGCGGCCCACCAGCGGCCGCACCCGCCCGCCCGCGAAGGCCGCCAGCAAGGAGGCGGCCGAGGCCGAGGCCCTGCGGGCGAAGACCGAGACGGCGAAGGCCGCGGCGGACATCGCCAACCAGGTGAAGGCGGCCAAGGCCGCTGCCGAGATCGCCGAGGGCCAGGCGAAGGCCGAGGAGATCCGCCAGCAGGCCGCCGACCAGCGTGCCGAGACGGCCCGCCGGCGGGCCGAGGCCGAGGCCGTCCGGGCGAAGGCCCAGCGCTCGGCCGAGCAGTGGAAGAAGTCCGCGAAGGCCATCGCGGTCACCTGCGTGATCGTGTCGCTGCCGCTCCAGCTGATGGCGTTCTGGTCGCCGGATGCGCCGTTCCTCCTGGCCGCGCCGCTGGTCCTGGAGGGGCTGGCGTGGGCGCTGCTCAAGGGCGCCGAGGCCGCGATCGACGAGAACCGCCCGTCCTGGCACTACCGGGCGCTGGCCGGCGCGGTCGCACTGTTCGCCGCCACCGTCAACTACCTGCACGGCTCCACCGCGTTCGGGCTCGGCACCGGGCTGGGCGGGGCGTTCTGCTCGCTGGCCGGCCCGCTGGTGTGGGACCTGCACGAGCACGGCCGCATCCGCAAGCGCGACGGCCGCAAGTCCCGCCGCGAGCGCCGCGAGGAGGCCCGCAAGCTCGCGGCCGAGGCCGCCGAGAAGCAGGCCGCCGAACAGCGCGAGGCCGACGACCGCGAGGCCCGCGACGTGTCCCGCTCGGTGCAGTGGCCGCCGGTGTGGGAACGCGCCGTCGCCCTCGCCGCCGCGCTCGGCGAACTCCACCCGAGCGACGCGACGTGGAAGCGCGCGTGGGACGACGTCGAGGGCGCCACGCTCGGCGACACCGCCCAGTCCATCGCCGCCCGCGTGGCCGCCAAGGCCGCCGTGAAGGACGCCGCGAAGGACCCGGCAAACCAGGCTGAAAAGGTCGAAAAGCCGCAGGTCGAATCCCAGATGGCCACCCCCGCGAAGAGCACACGCGTGCGGACGTCGGACGGGCGCCGCAACAACGGCGGAACCCCGCCCGTGCGCCGCGCCGGCGACACCCTCGGCTACTCGCCCGTCGCCCGCCGCGCCATGTCCCTCGCCGCCCGGCAGCAGCGCCGCGCCTCCGCCTGAACCACCCCCCAGGGAGACCCGCCATGACGTTCAACTCCGGCGACGAAGTACTGATCGTTTCCTGCGAGGACGACCCCCGGGCGGCCGGCCGGACCGGCCGGATCGTCGACGAGGTGCCGCCCGGCCCGCTCACCAATGGCCGGTGGACCGTCAACCGGATCGACCTGCTCATCGGCCCCACCCTGTGCCACACCCACGAGCTGCAGCCGACCGGCCACCGAAGCTGACCCCCGACGCCGCCCTCACCACCTCCGCCCAGAAAGGCAGTCCACCGATGCTCTCGTCCGTCTACCTGCACATCAACGCCGACACCGCCGTCAAGGTCCACACCAACGAGACCGCCGACGTGGGCCCCGGGTGGCCGTTCATCGTCCTGAGCGGCGAGAAGACCTCCCTGGCGCTCGTCCCGGCCAACAGCGCGTCCCCCGCCGAGGTGCTCGCCTTCGCGCGACGCCTCGCCGATGGCACCGGACGCTTCTTGGCCGCCGCCGAGGCCTACGCCGGGAACACCCGCACCCCGCTCGACCAGCTCTGACCATGCCCCGGGGCGGCCGCCCAAGCCGCCAAGCATCGACCGGCCGCCCCGGGCCCCTTGCCCGCACAACTGCGCTGTGAGGAAGGACCCTCAGTGAACCACGACGAGTACAGCCCCAACGATCTGCCCGAACCCGACGCCACTCCCGCCGTCGAGGGCGACGAGGCGAAGATCCTGCGGTTCGACCGCCTCGCCAAGCCCGGCCCCGCGCCCGCCCCGTCCCCGGCTGCGGTGCCCGACTCGGTGTACGTTCCCGAGGACGCCCCGGCCGCCGCTCCGGTGGAGGTTCCGGCGGTGGTCGCGGCGGCCGAACGCGAGGACCTGGCCGGGGACCGGCCGCTCGTTCCGGCGTGGATCCGCACCCGCGAGGGGCGGCGCACGATGTCCCGGGCCCGGGCCAAGCAGCTGCGGCGGGCACTGCGCCGGTGGGCGGCCCGCCAGCGAACCCCCCGCGGGCACGCGGCCCAGGCCTGGCGCGGGGTGCGGCGCTCGGCCCAGTGGACGGCCGGGTTCGAGGGCGCCCACGTGCAGGCCGCCGGCCACCAGGCCCACATCGCCACCCGCGAGGCCCGGGACCTGGCCCGCCGGGCCCGCTTCACCCTGCTGCCCGGTGACCGGGCCCTGGCCCAGAAGCAGTCCGAGGCCGCCCTCGCCGTCGCGGTCGCGGCGGTCGCCGCGCACAGGAAGGCCAAGTCCAACCGGCGCCGGATCCGCTTCGCCCGCGCCCTCGTCGCCTTCGGCATCCCCGCCGTCCTCGTCCTGGCCGCCTACGTCGCCTTCGGCGCGGGCGGGCTGCTGCTCGGCCTGGCCGTGGTCCTCGGTTTCGAGGCGTTCCTCGGCCGGCAGCCGGACCGGGAGACCGTGTGGGACGCGGACGTTCGCTCCCTGTCGGACGGCGACCCGATGACGGAGTCGATGCTCGACCGGGCGTTCAAGGCCGCCAGGGTGATCGGCGAGTCACAGCGCCTGACCATGGTCACCCCGTGCGCCATCGACCCGGCGGTACCGAACGCCTGGCACGCCGTCATCGACCTGCCCGACGTGACGGTGAAGAAGGCCCGCGACCGGGCCGACGAGATCGCCGCCGCGATGGGCATCGACCGCACCAACCTCGACATCCGCCAGGTCGGCTCCAACGGCCGCCGGATGGCGATCTGGGCATGCGGACAGGACCCCTTCCTCGCCACCCGCCGCAACCCGCTGGTCGCCGGCCGGGCCAAGACGGTGAACACCTGGCGCGACGGCTTCCCGCTCTCCTTCGACAAGCGCGGCAACGTCATCCGGCCGACCCTGTCCGACTACTCGTTTCTGTTCGCCGGCGCCACCCGCTCCGGCAAGGGCATGGGACTTGCCAACCTCCTCGCCGCCGCCATGCTCGACCCGCGGGTGCGGATCCGGCTGTTCGACGGCAAGGGCGCCGGCGAGTACGTCCCCCACGCCCGGGTGCTGGCCACCTTCGTGCGCCGCAACCCCGGCCGGCTGGTCAAGTTCCTCCGCCTCATGGTCGAGGAGATGAACCGCCGCACCGAGATCCTCGTCGAGGCGGGTCTGTCCAAGGCCAACGAGAAGCTGGTCGACAAGCTCGGCGGCATCGAGCTGGTCATCATCGACGAACTCGCCACCTACACCGCCAAGAACGGCCCGTCCGGCAAGTACGCCGAGGAGATCACCGAACTCCTCGCCCAGATCGCCGCCGTCGGCGCCGCCGTCGGCATCGTCCTCGCGCTCGCCACCCAGTACCCCGAGGCCGAGATCGTCACCCCGCGGCTGCGCGGCAACCTCGCCGCCCGCATGGCCATGCGCGTCGAGTCCCCCGGCGCCTCCAACGTCGTCCTCGGCGACGGCATGGTCGGCCAGGGCTACGACGCCTCCAAGATCCCGATCGAGAAGACCAGCCGCGGCCGCAACTGGCTGACCACCCCCGACACCGGCGTCATCGAGACCCGCTCCCTGTTCATCGACGAGAACGCCGGGGAGATCCTGCCCCTGATCGAACAGGGCGTGGCACTGCGCGAGGCGGCCGGGTGCCTGCCCGGCCACTACGACGACCCCGTCGAGGCCGCCATGACCCGGATCACCGGGGTGAGCGCCGCCGCCGGCGGTGCCGACGGCCTCGGCACCGTGATCCGCCGCACCGTCCTGGACCACCTCGTCACCGCCGCCCGGCAGACCGGGCGCGGCCAGATCACCAACGCCGAGGCCCTCGCCCACCTTGCCGCCGTCGACCCGGGCCGCTACGGCCGCCAGCCCGGCGAGGCGGAGGGCGCGTGGCTGTCCCGGGTCGGCAAGACCCTCAAGACCGACCTCGCCGACCTCGGCGTCGACCTCGCCCAGGGCCGCCTCACCGAGGCCGACGGCAGCCGCCCCAACGGCTACACCCTCAAGGCCCTGGGCGACGCCGCCACCACCGTCGCCGACGCCGCCTGAACGCCCGGAAAGTCCGGTTTCACCGCCCTGACGGGCGCCTGACCGCCACACAAAACCGCAGGTCACAGCCCTGCGGGTCACGTCGGCTGCCCTGACGGCCCCTGACGGCCACGGCCCCGCGAGCCGGGGTCCGTCAGGGGCCCCGTCGACACCGTCACCCGTGTGACCTGCGCTTTTGTGCGCGCGGCAGGGGCCCGTCAGGGCACCCCGGAATACCCAAACCACCCCAAACCACCCTCCCGGGAAGAGAGTCGCCCCGTGCTGCTCACCGTCTCCGCCGCCACCCTGTTCGGCGTCATCCTCGCCGTCATGCTCCGCATGCGCGCCGTCTCCGTCGGCGGCGCCCTCGTCGCCGCCCTGTTCGGCTTCTACCTCGCCGCCACCGGCATCGCCCCCGCCGTCAACGACGCTCTCGCGACCCTGTTCCGCTCCCTGCCCCTGCACTGAACGAAGGGAAACCGCCATGGCCACGACCCTGCACAGGCTGCCCGGCATGCCGGACCTCGCGTTCGTGGCCGACGGCGGCGAACTCGTCCGCGAGATCGAGCGCTACCTCGCCTCCCTCCCCGCCCCCGCCCGCCGGATCACAGTCCCGGCCATCTGCGCCCTCGGCCGGGCCCCCGTCGCCTGGGACCTCGGCATGCCCCGCCCCCGCCCCACCCTCCTGGACCGCGCCCGCAACCGCCCGCCGGCGCCGGTGCCGATAGACACCGCCACCCACCTGCGCCTGCTCTCCCGCTACCTCACCGTCCACGGCTGGTGCCAGGGCCTGCTCTGGGACGACGCCGGCCGCTCCTGCATCCTCGGCGCCCAACTCGCCGTCCTCGCCGCCGGATACGGCACCCAGACCACCGCCATGCACGCCCGCCGCTACCTCATGGAGCAGTTCACCGCCCACGACCCCACCGTGCGCTCCGTCGACCAGTGGAACGACACCCCCGGCCGCACCCCGGCCCAGGTCCACCGACAGCTCGACATCGCCGCCGCCCGAGCCACCCACCACTGACCCAAGCCCCCGAAAGGCACCTGATGGACGACGACTTCGACATGTCCGACTTCGACGACCAGCCCGCCCGGGACGAGGAGAAGGCCGCCGAGATCGCCCTCGACCTCGCCGACGAACAGCGCCGCCTCGACGAGGAACAGGCCGACCCGCGCCCCGGCCACACCGAGCGGTGCGAGGGCTGCCACGGCACCGGCGGCGGCTGCGAGGACGAGGCCTGGGACGACGACGCCCAGGACAACGTCCCCATCGACTACGACCACTGCCCCGAGTGCGGTGGCTGCGGCTACTACGACTGCGACGGCACCTGCGAGTTCGCGCGGCACCCCGACGAGATCTGATCCGGCCTGTGCCGACCGCCGTGCCGCCCACCGTCCGCTCACCAGGCGGCCGGAGGACGGCGCGGGGGACGGGCAGACCCCGCTCCCGGACCACACCAACGCCTTCTGGAGGCACCCGTGTCCGTGGGAGACACCCCGATCACCGTCGTCGGCAACCTCACCGACGACCCCGAACTCCGCTTCACCGCACAGGGGGTGGCGATGGCCCGCTTCACCCTCGCCTCCACCCCGCGCACCTACGACAAGACCACCGGCCAGTGGCGCGACGGCACCGCGATGTTCCTGCGCGCCACCGCCTGGCGCGAGGTCGCCGAGCACGCCGCCGACTCCCTGACCAAGGGCATGCGCGTCGTCGCCACCGGCCGACTCGTCCAGCACAACTGGCAGACCCCTGAGGGCGAGACCCGCTCCATGCTCGGCCTCGACATCGACGACATCGGCCCCAGCCTCAAGTTCGCCACCGCCAAGGTCACCAAGGCCCAGCGCACCGGCGCCCCCGCCCCGGCCGCCCAGGCCGACCCGTGGTCCACCGCCGGCCCGACCGCACCCGCCACCCCGGCCCCCGGCACGTGGGGCGGCGCCCCGGCCGGCGGCCCGGAAGAGCCCCCGTTCTAACCGGACCGCCCCGGACAGCACGAAACCCCGCAGCAGCCGCCGGATCTTGGCAGAGAGGCGGCTGCTGCGGGGCCATCCGATCCCCGTTCAAGAGACCAGGACTCCAGCATGCCCGAGTTCGACCACACCACGCTCGTCGTCATCGACGACATCGCCGACCAGGAGCGCGCCAGCAACGGCCACTCCCGCTACGACGCCTACCTCGCCCAGCACGCCGACGACTTCCACGACAACGGCGAACCGCTCAGCCCGGCCGAGTTCGCCGCCGCCGCATGGCGGATCGCCACCATCCCGGTCATGACGCCGGCCTACGCGGCCGTGCGCAACGACCTGCACCAGGTGGCACTGTCCATCGACCACAACGGCCGCGCCCAGTTCTGCACCCACGTCGGCCTGCACCACAGCGCGCTCACCCGCCGCCCCGCCGGACGGCCCCTGGACTGGGAGCACAGCTCCTGGGACCGGCCCGGCGAGCCCTGGCCCCACCTGGCCGGCCCGGACCGCACCCACCGCACCGTGGTGCTCGTCACCGCCATGGTGCTCCTCCCCGTCCCCGACGACATCCTCATCCGGCCCACCGGCACCCGGCCCAGCCGGACCCTCACCCACGAGGCCAAGACCGTCGTCGCCGCCCTCGCCGAGCACGCGAACCGGCACCTCGCCCCGCTCGTCGCCGACCTGCTCGGAGGTACCCGGTGACCACGCTGCTCAGGGTGGTCGGCCCCGACCGGGCCGCCGCCCACACCCACCGCCTCGCCCGGCACATCGCCGCCCTCGACGGCCTGGCCCCGGCCGCCGCCCTGCGCCTGGCCGCCGAGCGCATCGAGGCCGGCGACCCGCTCGCCCTCGCCGCCCCCGGCCAGATCTGGGCCCTGCGCCCCGACGTCAACGAGGACGACGCCCCGGCGTGCGCGCTCGGCATCCTCGCCCGCACCACCCAGCCGCCCGCCCTGCTCGCCCAGGACGAGCACGGCACCGTCGAGACCCTGCCCCTCGGCGTCCTCGACCTGTTCCACCTCACCACCTGGACGGAAGAACCGTGGGCCTGACCTACATCGACTTCTTCTGCGGCGCCGGCGGCAGCAGCACCGGCGCCGCCGCCGTCCCCGGCGTCACCCCGGTCCTCGCGGCGAACCACTGGGACAAGGCCATCGCCTCCCACGCCGCGAACTTCCCCGACGCCGACCACTTCCTCGGCGACCTGCACGACCACGACGTCGCCACCTTCCCCGCCGCCGACCTCTTCTGGGCCAGCCCGGAGTGCCCGAAGTGGTCCAACGCCCGCGGCAAGCGCCGCGACTTCGACAAGCAGCCCGACCTGTTCGGCGAGACCCTCCCGGACGCCGCCACCGACCGCTCCCGCGCCCTCATGTGGGACGTGCCGCGCTACCTGGGGGCCATGGCCGCCCGCGGGAAGCCGGTACTCGCCGGGATCGTCGAGAACGTCATCGACGTCCGTGCCTGGGACCTGTGGACCACGTGGGTCGGCGACATCCGCGCGCTCGGCTACCGCACCCGACTGATCGCCCTGAACTCCATGCACGCCTACCCGCGCACCGTCGCCCACGCCCCGCAGTCCCGCGACCGCCTCTACCTCGCCTACTGGCGAACCGGACTGGGCCGCGACCCGGACTGGGACAAGTGGCTGCGGCCCACCGCCTGGTGCGAGGGCTGCGACAAGCCGGTGCGGGCCGTGCAGGCGTTCAAGAAGCCCGGCGCCGACATGGGCCGCTACCGCCAGCAGTACCTCTACCGCTGCCCCAACGTGACCTGCCGCAACGCCGTGGTGGAGCCGCCGGTGCTCCCCGCGGCCGCCGCGATCGACTGGTCCCTGCCCGGCACACCGATCGGCGACCGGAAGAAGGCCCTGTCCCCCAAGACCCTGGAACGGGTCCGCGCCGGGCTGGCCCGGTACGCGGTGCCGCTGCTCGCCCCGGCCGGCGGGACCTGGCGCGAGGACGCCAGCCCCGTCACCGGCCTGGCACCGGCGCGCACCACCCGGGAGAACGACGCGCTCGCCATCCCGCCCCTGCTCGTGCCCGCCGAGGGCCGCGACGGCAAGACCGCGGCTCCCGCTTACGAGCCGCTGCGCACTCAGACCGCCCGCAACGAGACCGGGGTGGCGTGGCTGCCGTTCATCGCCGAGCTGCGCGGCGGTTCCTCCGACGCCCGCCCGGTCCTGGACGCGCTCGCCACCGTCACCGCCTCCGGCAACCACCACGGGCTCGTCACCGGGTCCGGCATGGCGCCGGACTGGTCGTCGGTGCTGCTGCCCTACTACGGCAACACCACCGCCCGCCCGGTCGCCGAACCGCTCGGCGCACTCACCACCCGCGACCGGTACGCCCTCGTCCACGGACCGCGGGTGCCGCTGGACGAGGTGCTGTTCCGGATGCTGGAGCCCGGCGAGATCGGCGCCGCCATGGCCTTCCCCCGCGCCTACACGGTGCTCGGTACCAAGCGGGAGAAGGTCCGCCAGTACGGCAACGCCGTCACCCCGCCCGTCGCCGAAGTACTCGTCTCCGCCCTGGTCGAGGCCGTCACCGGCCGAGACCTCGACCCGGGCAGCGTCTCGTGAGCGGGCGTGTCCCGCCGCTCGCCCACACCGGGCTGTGGCAGGCCGTCATGGCGGCAGCGGCCGGCCGCTGCCAGTGCCGGGGCACCTGCGGCAAGAACCACGCCAAGGACGGCGGGCGCTGCCTGGTCGTCCACGGCGGCTACGGCCAACGGCACGGCACCGGCACCGTCCGCCTGCTCGCCGCGCCCGCCGAGCCGGCCGATCTCCTCCTGCCCCCGCACCGAGCGGCCGCGCTGCCCAAGGCCGCGCTCGCCGCCTGGTGCCCGGCATGCCTCGACGCCACCACCCGCGGCGCCCGCCGGGCCTGCCAGTCGGGCGCCGCGCCCGCCGAACCCGACGCCCTGTTCTGACCACCCCGGAGGGACCCGACATGTCCGTCACGGTCACAGACCTGCCGACGATCGTCCGCCAGCTCTCCCCCCACATCAGCCGCGACGACACCCTGCCGTCCCTGTGCGGCATCTACCTGGAGGCGACCGGCACCCACCTGTTCGCCACCGCCACCGACCGCTACACCTTCGCCCTCGCCCGCCGCGAGGCCGCCGAGCCGGAGCCGTGGAAGGCGCTCATCACCCACGCCGACCTCACCGCCCTGCGCGCCCTGTTCCCCGCCCGCCGCCCCGCCGACCTCACCCTCACCCACAGCCGCGGCTGCACCCGCAACCCCGACGGCTGGCTGACCGTCAGCGACGGCACCCGCTCCCTGCGCCTGTCCGCGGGCGCCACCCTCGCCAGGAAGTTCCCGAAGTGGCGCCCGCTGTTCGCCGACGCCCTCGCCGCCGAACCCCACCAGGACACCGAAACCCTGTACAACGCCGCCTTCCTCGCCCGCTGGCCCAAGGCCGCCGAGCGCCACCAGCCGCTGACCACGTGGTCCGCCGGGCCCGGCAAGCCCCTGCTCGTCGCCGCCGGCCCCGACTTCCTCGGCCTCCAGATGCCCGTGCGCCTCGACCGACAGCCCGACACCCCGGCCCGCGAGCGCCAGGACCGCGCCGCCCTGCGCACCACCTGGGCCGACTCCCTCACCCCGGCCACCGGCCGCCGCCTCAAGGCCGCGTAGGAGACCGCCATGGCGATCCGCGCCATCACCTTCCACATCGTCACCTGCGACATCTGCGGCGACGAGGACACCGACGAGGTCCTCCCGCTCTTCGACACCCCGCAGATCGCCGCCGACAACGCCCGCCGCTGCGGCTGGCTCGTCACCGCCGACCAGCGCACCATCTGCCCCGACAACGACCACCAGCACCTCGCCGCCATCGACCGGCTCATGCCGCCCGAGCCGCACACCGAGACCGACGGCCAGCTGCCGCTCCACCCCGACCCGACCAACTGACCACCCGGTCCCCGGGGCGGGCTGCCACGCCCGCCCCGGGGCCCCGGAAGGAGACACCATGCCCGCGAACCCACTGCCCGCCGTCGGCTGCTGTCTGGTGGTCGCCCTCCGCCTGGCCGGGTCCGGGCTGCCCGTGCTGCCTCTGCGGGACGGAAAGCTCCCGGTCGGCAACTGCCCGGCCTGCGCGGCCAACGCGTGCGGCGGCCGGCCGAACATGAAGGTGCCGGGACCCTGCGTCTGCCCGGCCCCGTGCCATGCCTGGGCCGCCGCAACCACCGACCCCGTCGTCCTGACCGGGCCTGGATGGGCCCGCGCCTGGCGCGAGGCCGACACCGTCGCCTACCACCCCGGCGGCGCCGGCGTCACCGTCCTCGACCTCGACAGCCGCCTCGCCGTCGCTTGGGCCCGCGAGACCCTGCCCGCCACCCTCACGGTGCCCAGCACCCGCGGCGAGCACTGGATCTACCGGGGCGTCATGCGCTCGGCCAACGCCGTCCGCCCTGACGTGGACATCAAGTCCCACGCGGCCTACGCCCGCTGGCTCGGACCCGGCACCAGCACCATGGCCCCGCTCCCCGACTCCGTCCGCGCCCTGGCGCGCAAGGAAGACACCACCCCCTCCCCGCCGGGCGGAGGGGTGGTGTCTTCCCGCCCGACCGCCTGGGCCCGGACCGTGAACAGCGGCTGCCGCCACACCGACCGCTTCGTCCGCACCGGACTCGACCGCGGCCTCGCCAGAATCCGCGCCCTGCGCAAGAGCGGCGCCGCGAACCAGGCCTACGGCGTCGCCCGCTTCCTCGCCGCCCAGCACACCCACTGCCCCGGCCCCTGCGGCCTCGACACCCTCGCCCAGGACCTCATCGGCGCCGCCGTCTCCGTCGGCGTCCCGCACGACTACGCCGCCCGCGCCGTCGCCAACGGCCTCGCCGACGGCGAGCCCCGATAACCCGGCCACCCACCGACAACCGTCCCTGACCGGACCACCCACGAAAGGCCACCCGCGATGACCGCTCCCCAGCCGCCGGCCACCCGTCTCCACCCGGCCACCGCGTGACCCGCCCCGCCGACCCCCGGGACGCACCCGACGGCCGCCGGCTGCGGATCGTCGGCGACGACGAGACGGACATCCCCTGGCCGGACGAACCCGCCCCGCACACCGACCCCTGGACCACCCCCGCCCCGCAGCCCCGGCCCGCACCCGCAGAGCCGCCCAGCGCCCCGCCCAGGCCCCGCACGGTGTGGACAGCCGCCGACCTCATGGCCACCGACTTCCCCGAACCCCGCTGGGCCGTCCCCGGGTTCTTCGCCGAAGGCGTCAGCCTGCTCGCCGGACCGCCCAAGGTCGGCAAGTCCTGGCTCTCCCTCGGCCTGGGCCTCGACGTCGCCGCCGGCCGTCCCGCCTTCGGCAGCATCGAGGTCGAACCCGGCCCCGTGCTCTACCTCGCCCTGGAGGACACCCCACGCCGCCTCAAGACCCGTATGGCCAAGCTCCTCGCCGGACGCGAAGCCCCCAGGGCCCTGACCCTCGTCACCGAGTTCCCGCCGCTGCCACAGGGCGGCGCCGACGCCCTCGACCGATGGCTCACCCAGAACCCCGGCGCCCGCCTCATCGTCATCGACGTCTTCGCCAAGGTCCGCGGCACCCCGCCCCCCGGCGTCGCCGCCTACGACGCCGACTACGCCGCCATCGGCTACATCAAACAGGTCGCCGACCGGCACGCCGTCGCCACGATCCTCGTCCACCACGTCCGCAAGATGGCGTCCGACGACTTCCTCGCCGAGGTCTCCGGCACCAACGGCCTCGCCGGCGCCGCCGACGCCACCCTCGTCCTCAAGCGCTCCCGCGGCAAAGCCGACGGCGTCCTGCACATCACCGGCCGCGACGTCGACGAGAACGAACACGCCCTGGAGTTCCAGCCCGACACCGGCAGCTGGCTCCTCCTCGACGGCCCCGCCAGCGACCACACCGTCGGCGACACCCGCGCCCAGATCCTCGCCCACCTCCGCGCCCACCCCGGCAGCAAGCCCATAGACATCGCCGCCGCCATCGGCGTCGAGGTGGAGCTGACCCGTCGTACCTGCTCGCGGATGGCCAAGGACGGCCAGCTCCACCGCTCCCCCGGGGGTGTGTACGCACCCCCAAGCTCGCCGGACACCCTGCCCGACAGCTGAAGTGTCCGGCCTGTCCGGTTGTCCTGCCGCATGCCCTGACCAGGCATTTTCAACCGGACAGGTGCCCCGGACAGGCCGGACACCCACCATGCCGCTGTCACTAAGGAACGTCAGCAGCAGGATCATTCGCCCCTCGTTCCCGTGAGGAGAGTCGGTGGTACCCGAAGACCTTCGGAAGCGCGTCGCCGCGTCCCGTGCGGCTCAAGGCCTTCCGCCCACCATTGAGGATCCCGGAGTCATCGAGCGCGTTGCCCAGGTGTTCGAGTCCGTCGCGTCGCCAGCGCCGTCGCCCCGCATGGCCAGCGTTGTCCGGCTATGCGACCCAGTCGAAGACGAAGCGGTCCGGATCCCACTTCCGTCGCGGATCGCTGGGTAGGACGTCGATTCGATGAACCGCAGCCCCGACAACCGCACGCCGCTGGGAGTCGTTCAGCTTGTCCTTCCAACGGGCGTGCATGTCGTCGTAGCTGCCTACAAAGGTGCGGAGAACCGAGTGCCTGGTGATTCGCGCCAGTCGAGCCCGATTGAACTCCAAGCGTCCGTCGAAGACAGTTCGGGCAGCCATCCACTCCGCTCGGCTGATTTTGCGACTGCCGAAATCTGTTGCCAGATCTTCGAGTTCTTGCTCATCTGCCTTGATCTCGGCAAGAAGCTCAGCGTCAGCGGCAGGCTCCACACCAGACAGGCGCTCCATAAACTGCTCGGACGCTAGCGCAGCAAGGACCATGTCCCGTACGTGGTCGTCGGTGCGCTTCGCGTTCGTCGCGGTCCCGCCGCAGCTGTCTGTCCCGGGCACATTCGGGCAGACGTAGCGGGGCACTCCGGAACGGGGCCGGCCGACCATTCCCCAGCCGCAGGGTTTGCCGTCTGGCCTCGGCTTGGCGCAGTGCAGGATTCCGGAGTTGATGTACACGCGGCCTCCGCTCGTTGGCCCCGTCTTACGCCGCCCCGGCTCGCTGAGCAAGGTGCGTAGGCGGTCAGAGTCCGTGTCCGAAATGATTCCCGGCCAGACGGCGTCAGCCACAATCTCACCCAAGAGGGGCCGGGTGGTCTCGCCCACCTTGCGTGGTCGGTACTCGCGGCGGCCGCTGATGCGGGCCGAGGCGAGCATGCGTCGGAGGCTGGTCGGCGTGAACGGACGGCCGGCGGGGGTGACAAACCCTCGTTGGTGGAAGTCCTTACAGATGCTCGACAGGCTTTCTAGAGCGAGCGTTCGCCGCGCCGCCTCCCGAACGATCGCGGCTTCAGATTCCCGTACGGTCACGCTGTCGTCGTCGTAGCCGAACGGGCGGCCTCCACCACCCGAAAGCTTGCCCGCCTCAGCTGCCTGCCGGCGCTGCCGTGCTTGGCGCTCAGCCTTGTGCTCGGCCTCGTGCCTCGCTGCGGCTCCGAGCATGCGAGCAATGAGACGGCCGGTCGGGGTCCCGAGATCGATCTCTCCGGTGACGGTGCCAAGCTCCACACCATGCTTGTCGGCAAGGTCGATCACGTCTTCAAGCTCACGTGGTGACCGGGTCAGGCGGTCCACATGCCAGCACACCACAGCGTCCACGAGACCCGCGCGGACATCCTCCAGGAGCGCTAGCCACTTCTCGCGGGGCTTGCCGCTGTACGCGCTGGTGTCGTTGTCTGGGTAGACACCAACCACCTGCCAACCCCTGCGCTCGCAGAGGGCCCGGCAATCGGCTTCCTGCCGAGCGATTCCGAGGCCGGCGCCCTCGCGGTCCTGACTGATCCGGCAGTAGATCGCGGCTCGTCTCGTCATGGCTGGCATGGTGCCAGGGAACAGGTCACACTGCGACACCCCGGAAGTAGCGAGATCTCCTGACTGGTCCGGTTGCAGCCAGGCAATATCTGCGATGCCCTGGTGACATAGGGCAAAGGTGACGATGACGAACAGAGCCAGAGGTGATGGTCGTGACATGCAACCAAGCAGAATTGAAGAAACAACTCGATGGCCTTAACCAGGAACTGACCGACCTCAAGCAAATGCGCCTTGAGTGCCACACAGAAGATGATGTGAAGCATTGCCTTGTACTGACAGCACAAGGCGTTGCGCGCGTACATGGGGAGATCGCGTGGGTCGAGAGGCAGATCGAGCTATGCAAAGAGATCAACGATCTCACAGTAGGGACCTGGGCCATCGAAGCCACCGACCGAAATGGGAGTTCACTTCCAGACTTCTCGGGCACACTTGTAATTTCTTCATGGGACGCCGCAACGAATGAGTTCGATGGCGACTTCACTCTCGCAGATGGCCGCAGGACGTTCCTGATCGCCCGATCCATTGAGCCGCCAGCCGCAGGATCTGGATTCAACATGCAGGTCACCCTTAACAGCGAAACTCAAGAGTTAGACATCTACTACGGCGGAACCATAGAGTGGGCAAATCCACCCTCCGTGAAAGGCGACTACCTTTCAGGAGCTCTCATTCAAGGGCCATCACTTCAAGGGTCTACATGGGTGGCCACAAAGCAGAATCTGACTCGACCGCCACACCCACCGGCATGATGACAGATGGTCAGATTCGGCGGCCTTACAAGCTGGCGCCCTCGCGGTCCTGACTGATCCGGCAGTAGATCACGGCTCTTCTGGCCATAGGTGGCATGACGCCAACCGATGGGTCACATGGCGACACCCTGGTAGGCACGGGGGCCAGTTGCCCGATCGGGGTCGCCCGCACCTCGCAGGGCTGAGCGCAGCGCGGCCGGCCCCGGCCGGGCGCAGACTGGAAGGACCAGCCCGCCGGCCCCCGTCACCGAGTGCTGGTGACGGGGGCCGGCCCTGTTCCGAGGAGGACCGATGGCCGGCCTCATCCGCAAGAACTTCGACGACCAGGCCGAGGAGGTCCGCCCCTTCGAGGCGGGCACGGGCGAGCTGCGCCTGGTCAACCTGGAGGGCGGCGCCGTCGGACGGGCGGTCTTCCAGCCCGGCTGGCGGTGGTCCCGGCACATCAAGCCGATCGCCGGAACCGACAGCTGCCAGGCCTCCCACCTGGGGTACGTGATCTCCGGGCGGATGAAGATCGTGATGGACGACGGCGAGGAGGCCGAGTTCGGCCCCGGCGACTTCATGATCTGCCCGCCCGGCCACGACGCCTGGGTGGTGGGCGACGAGCCCTGTGTCGCCCTCGACTGGCAGGGCTTCGTCGACTACGCCAAGCGCTGAACCGCCCGCCGGGGAGCCCGCCGGGGAGTCCGCCGCGGGCCCTCAGGCGCCGCGGCGGACCTCGTGCATGAAGCAGCCGAAGTGCAGCGCGCGGACGTGCACCACGGCCACCTCCGGGTCGGCGAGCAGCGCGGCGGCGCCCGCCTCGGCGGTCTCGGGGGTGACGGTCACGCCGCCCAGGATGTGCCCGCGCCGGTCGTACGCGCGCAGCACCCGGTCGCCGGTGTGGAACGCGGCCGGCCAGGCCGCCCCCGTGCCGGGGCACGCGCCGTCGTGCACGAAGACCGGGCCGACCTCGTCGTACGGGCCCGGGTCGGCCCCGGTCTCGGCCGCCCAGCGACGGAGCGGGGCGTAGCCGACGAGGGCGATCCGGTCGCCGGGCAGCGCCCGGGTGAGGCAGCACCGCAGCGGGGCGCCGCCGGTCTCGTCGGTCGAGCGCACGGGCGGGCGCCCCGCGTCGTCGCGCACCAGCAGGGTGCGGTGGACGGCCGGGTCGATCGGGCGGACGGCCGGGGCGGGCGGGGTGGTTGTCGTCATACGGTCCACCCTGCCGCCCGGCCCGCGCCGGGTCCGGCGGGTTTCGGCCGTCGCGTTCGGGAGCGGCGGCGCGTCCCGGTCCCGGCCGGCGCGTACCGCAGCAGCGCCCGGGTCCGCCCGTCGTGCACGGGGCCGCCGTCACCCCGCCGGGAACGCTACAGCCGGGCCGGGGCCTTCTCCTGGGCGCCGTCCGCGCCCAGCCCGGGGAGCTCGGCCAACAGCCTGCCCTCGGCGTCGTAGGCGGCGAGGGCAGGGTTGGTGGGCCGGCCGCCCGGGAGCTCGGGCATGCCCGGCAGCACCACGTAGTAGGCCGTCCAGTCCTTCATGCCGGGGGTGGTCACCAAGGTGGCGACGGTCGGCTTCCCGCCCACGAAGGCGACGATCCTGGCCGGCTGCGGGCCCAGGTAGAAGCTGGCCACGAGGCTGCGGTCGCGGCCGAACGTGCCCTGGGCGTAGATGCTGGGCTTGTCGTGCTCCAGGTTGTCGCTGGTGACGTCCCGGCAGCCCGTTCCACTGCCCCAGGTACCGGAGGCGTCGCGGTACTCGTCGCACTTCTCCCTGGTGGTCACCCACATCCGGGCGCCGTCGGCGAACTCGACCTTCTCGCCGGCGGCCACCTGCCGGACCGGGGAGAGCGGCAGCGCCGTGGTGCCGGGCGTGGGCACGGCGGTCGGCGTGGCGGTCGGCGTGGACGTCGCAGCCGCACCGGGCACGGCCCCCGCCGACGGTGTCAGCGCCGCGCCGGCGGCCCCCGCCACCCCGCCGGTCTGCCGGGCGCTGCCGACCGTGACCGCCGTGACGCCGCAGACCAGCGCCACGGCCAGGGCCGCCGCCCCCGCTCCCGCCGCCCGCCGGCCCCGGCGGCGGCGGGCCCGGGCGATGATCGGCCCGGGCGCCAGCCCGGCCGTCCCGCGTTCCTGCTCCATCAGCTCACCGAGCCGCTTCTCGACGCTCATGCCGTCACCGCTCATGCCGTCACCGCTCATGCCGCCACCGCTCACACCGTCACCGCTCACACCGTCACCTCGACGTTCCTCGGGGTCGGACCCGCCGTACCGCCCTCGCGGTCGGCGAGTTCTGGCAGTGCGCGCAGCTTCGACAGCGCCCGGTGGAGCGTGCTCTTGACCGTGCCGGGGGCGATGCCCAGTTCGGCGGCGGTGTCGGCCTCGCTCAGGTCACCGTAGTAGCGCAGCACCACGACCGTCCGCTCCCGCCGGGTGAGGGTGGCCAACGCCTGGTGCAGCAGGGCCTGTTGGGCCTGCCGTTCGGCGAGGTCCTCGCGGCCGGGCCGCTCGGGCGTGCGGTCGGTCGGCAGCTCCCGGTTGCGTAGCCGCCGCCACCAGTCGCGGTGCTGGTTGACCACGATCCGCCGGACGTACGCGGTCGGGTCGTCGGCGGTGATCCGGTGCCAGTGCAGGTAGGCGCGTTCCAGCGCGGACTGCACGATGTCCCGGGCCCGGTGCGGGTCGCCGGTCAACAGCTCGGCCAGCCTGATGAGTTGGCCGCTGTTACCGATGACGAACGCACTGAACTCGGCATCCTGGCGCTGTCTCTGCTCGCGTTTCACACCCTCCCGACTCCTCGGGCGGGCCACGGGGTTCTGTCCGTCCGGGAGGAATTTCCGGGGAGCGGCCCCGGTCACCCGGGACCGGTCACACCACCGGGGCGCGGGTCACCACCGGAGGGCGGGCTCGGCCGCCGCTCAGAGTGCGCTGCCGGCCTTCCACGCGGCCCAGCCGACGTTCCAGCCGTTGAGGCCATTGGACGGCTCGACGGTCTTGTCCCCGGAGTTCACGACCTCGACCACGTCGCCGATCATCGAGCTCCGGTAGAACCTGTAGCCGTCCGCGCCCTGGTCCTGCCCACCCTGGGCGTCCTTCAGGCCGACGCAGCCGTGGCTGGTGTTCTGACCGCCGAAGATCGACGACGGGGACCAGTAGTTGCCGTGGATGAAGGTGCCGGAGGTGGTCAGCCGCTGGGCGTGCGGCACGTCGGCGATGTCGTACTCGCTGCCGAGGTTGACGGTCTGGGAGTTCATCCGGGTCTGCTGGAACTGCTCGGAGATGACCATCTTGCCGCCCCAGGTGCGGTGCTCGGGGGCGCCGCCGGAGATCTTGTACACCGCGCTGACCTGGCCGTCGGTGGTGACGGTGAGCGTCTTGGCGGCGAGGTCCGCGACGCTGGTCTGCGCGCGGCCGATGGTGAAGCGGACGTCCTTGGACTGGGTCCCGTAGACGCCCTTCGCCCCCTGCACGTCCTTGAGCCGGAGCTTGACGGTGACCTTGGTGCCCTTGGCCCAGTACTCCTGCGGCCGGAAGTCGAGGCGGGTGCTGGAGAACCAGTGCCCGACGATCTCGACGCCCGGCTCGGCTATGACGGTGATCGCCTGCTGGACGGCCTTGCGGTCGGTGACCGGCTTGCTGAAGTTGATCGAGACCGGCATGCCGACGCCGACGGTGGAGCCGTCCTCGGGCGTGAAGTAGCCGACGAAGGTGTTGGCGGGGGTCGCCGTGGTGAAGGTGGCGTTGGCGTCCGCCTCCAGCTTGTCCTTGTCGGTGGCCGAGGCGGTGACGGTGTACTTGGTGCCGCTGGCCGGTGCGGCGGCGGAGGTCCAGCTGGTGCCGTCCGCGGAGAGCTCGCCGGCCAGGGCCTTGCCGGTGGCGTCGGTGACCTTGACCGTGCCGAGGGTGCCGCCGGCGACGGCGACCCTCACCGGGTCGCTGAAGCTGGCCGCGGTGGCGCCGTCGGCGGGGGTGACCGTGATGACGGCGACGGAGGTCTTCGGCGAGCTGCTCGCAGCGGTGCTCGCCCCGCCGGTCCCCGCCCCCGCATCGCTGCCCGCTCCCGAGCCGCTGCCCGGGGACGTCCCGCCCCCGGCGTTGGCGCCCCCGGCATTGGCGCCCTCGCCGCCCTTGGTGTCGTTGCAGGCCGCCAGCAGCAGGACCGGCGCGCCGATCAGGCCGGCCAGCACGCCGCGCCGCGTCCAGTTGCCTCCGCCTGCCCGCCCCTGACCGTCCCGTGCCGTCACGTCGCGTTCTCCCTGCTGATCATCCCGGGCATTACGGATACAGAAACGCAAACTGCCCCTTCACGGTTCCACCATCAACGGAGATCGATCGTATGAGATGACCCAACTTCCGACCAAATATGGACAAAACGCCCGGCCTGCGAGGAGCAGACCGGGCGGTCACCAACCGTGACGGTGGTGGGAGGAGCAGGGCGACTACTCGGCGGACTCCTCCACCGTGTACTCGTCCCAGCCCTCGCCCTCGGGGTCGAACTCGGTCTGCGCGGACTCCCAGGTCGCCGAGGCGAGCTCCACGCCCGGGACGTCGCCGAGCAGGGCGACCGGGTCGATGAAGTGGGCGAGCGAACCCGACGGGTCCACCTCGATCGCCTCGACGGACTGGGCGCGCTCCTCGTCGTCGAGGTACTCGTCGTCGGTCACCTGCTTCAGGGCGGCCGCCTTGAGGGCGCCCTCGTCGGTGATCTCGGCGATGAGCTCGATGCTGAGCCGGACGTAGCGCGGGGCGTCCTGGCCGGTCGTTTCAGTGCTGGTCATGCGTGCGAGCGTACGGGAAACGGGCACCGGAGCCGGACACCGGAAGGGCCGGTCCCTCCGGGGAGGGACCGGCCCGCCGTCTCCGCCGGGGCTCCCCCACCCGGGAGCCGCGGAGACGCGCCAAGCGGCGCGCTGGTCGTCGCAGGAGCCGCCGCACCCTGGTGACCGGCCGGAACCGGGCAGGGGCGGGACGACGGCGCCTCCTGTGACGGGCCCCTCCCGCCCGATGCCGGGCGGGGAGGGCGGACACGGCCGCCGGCCCAGGGCCGACCGACGTGTCCGGAGACGACCGCGTCCGCCGGGGAGCCGCTCCCGGACGGTTGCCGTCGCCTCACTCGGCGTCTTGCCGTTGACCACCACGATGCCCGGGTGTTGTTAAGCGCGTGCTGCGCGCAGGTGACGCCGGTGTACCACTTCGCCCGTGGACGAACCCCCGGCCACCCCTGCGGGCCGGGCGGGCCGAGCGGGCGTCAGTGCCCCTCCCGGCCCGGCCGGCTGAGCGGGCGTCAGTGCGCGGCGCGGCCGGCCAGGAAGCCCAGCAGGTCCTGGCGGGTGACGATGCCCTGCGGCTTGCCCTCCACCAGCACCACCGCGGCGTCGGCCTTCTCCAGCACGCTCATCAGGTTGGTGACCGTCTCGCCCGAGCCGACCACCGGCAGCGGCTTGGACATCACCTTGTCCAGCGTGTCGGTCAGCTGGATCTCGTTGGCGAAGACGCCCTCCAGCAGCAGCTTCTCCGCCACCGACCCGATCACCTCGCCGGCCATGATGTCGGGGTGCCCGGCGCCCGGGGAGACCACCGGCATCTGCGAGACGCCGTACTCGCGCAGCACCCGGACCGCCTCGGCGACGGTCTCGTTCGGGTGCATGTGGACGAACTGCGGGATGCCCTCGTGCTCGATGGCGTCCTTGCGGGCCAGCACCTCGCCGATGTGCGCCTCGTCGGTGGCCGAGGGCAGGAAGCCGTAGTCGGCCATCCAGTCGTCGTTGAAGATCTTGGACAGGTAGCCGCGGCCGCCGTCCGGCAGCAGCACGACCACGACGTCGTCCGGGCCGAGCCGCTTGGCGACCTCCAGCGCGGCCACCACGGCCATCCCGCAGGAGCCGCCGACGAGCAGGCCCTCCTCCTTGGCGAGGCGGCGCGTCATCTGGAACGAGTCCTTGTCGGAGACGGCCACGATCTCGTCCGCGACGTTGCGGTCGTAGGCGGTCGGCCAGAAGTCCTCGCCGACACCCTCGACCAGGTACGGCCGGCCGGTGCCGCCCGAGTAGACCGAGCCCTCCGGGTCGGCGCCGATCACCTGGACCTTGCCGCCGGAGACCTCCTTCAGGTAGTTGCCGGTGCCGGAGATGGTGCCGCCGGTGCCGACGCCCGCCACGAAGTGGGTGATCTTCCCCTCGGTCTGCTCCCACAGCTCCGGGCCGGTGGAGTGGTAGTGCGAGGCCGGGTTCTCCGCGTTCGAGTACTGGTCCGGCTTCCAGGCGTTGGGCGTCTCACGGACCAGGCGGTCGGAGACGTTGTAGTACGAGTCCGGGTGCTCCGGGGCGACGGCGGTCGGGCAGACGACCACCTCGGCGCCGTAGGCACGCAGGGTGTTGATCTTGTCGGTGGACACCTTGTCCGGACAGACGAAGATGCACTTGTAGCCCTTCTGCTGGGCCACGATCGCCAGGCCGACGCCGGTGTTGCCGGAGGTCGGCTCGACGATGGTGCCGCCGGGCTTCAGCGCGCCCGAGGCCTCGGCGGCCTCGATCATGCGCATCGCGATCCGGTCCTTCACCGAGCCGCCGGGGTTGAAGTACTCGACCTTCGCCAGCACTGTCGCGCTGATGCCCTCGGTGACCTTGTTCAGCTTGACCAGCGGCGTGTTGCCGACGAGGTCGATGATCGAGTTGCTGTACCGCACGGGGGTCCTCCCGGGATGTGGGCATGCGAGTGCTTTCGGTACTGCAAAGCCTAGGGCGTGCCACCGGCCCCAGCCCGCCCTTGCGCCGCACCCGACCCGCAGCCCCCGTCACACCCGGCCGGCCCCGCGTCGGCGCCACGGATGGCCCACCCCCGTCGTAGCGCGCCGCCAACGCGGGTAGGAGGGGTGTACAGGTGCACTGGAGAGGCCCCGCCGGGGGCGGCACGAGGACGTGAAGGGGGCACCGGATGCCAGGGGCACAGGAGTCGCGGGCCCGGGTGGCCCGCCGGATCGCGGCCGCCGCGGCGTACGGCGGCGGGGGGCTCGGCCTGCTGGGGGTGGGTCTGGTGGGCGTGCTGGTGACCGAGAGCAGGCTCGCCATCCAGGCCATCGGCATCCTGGACGGCGACCCGCCCAAGGCCGACGGCGTCTACGGCGAGGCCTTCGCCGACGGCGCCGATCCGCAGCCGCCCCTCGTCCTGGCCTTCCTCGGCGACTCCACCGCCGCCGGCCTCGGCGTGCTGCGGGCCCGCGAGACCCCGGGGGCGCTGCTCGCGGCGGGCCTGGCCTCGGTGGCCGAGCGGCCGGTCGAGCTGGTGAACGTGGCCCGCTCGGGCGGGCGCTCCGGCGACCTCTCCGGCCAGCTGGAGCTGGCCCTGCCGCACCGGCCCGACATCGCCGTGATCATGGTCGGCGCCAACGACGTCACCCGGCACAGCCCGGCGCAGGTCGCGGTGCGCCAGCTCGGCGAGGCGGTCGCGGCGCTGCGCGCCAACGGCTGCGAGGTGGTGGTCGGCACCTGCCCGGACCTCGGCACCATCAAGCCGGTGCGCCCGCCGCTGCGCTGGGTGGCCCGCCGGCTGAGCCGGCAGCTGGCGGCCGCGCAGACCATCGCCGTGGTGGAGGCGGGCGGCCGGACGGTGTCGCTGGGCTCGCTGCTCGGGCCGGAGTTCGCGGCACGCCCGGAGATGTTCGCCGCCGACCGCTACCACCCCTCCGCCCAGGGCTACGCGACGGCGGCGATGGCGGTGCTGCCCTCGCTCTGCGCCGTGCTCGGCCTCTGGCCCGAGGAGGAGCGCCCGGCCGGCCCGGTGCCCGGCGAGGCGGTGCTGCCGGTGGCGGTCGCGGCGGCGGCCGCGGCCGGCCGGGCCGGCACCGAGGTGGCGGCGGTCGGCGCCGAGGGCGCGGTCCGGCGCTGGGCGATGCTGCGGCACCGGCTGCGGGTCGGCCTGCCGGGCACCCCGACGGCGGAACCGCAGGCAGGGCCGCAGGCGGGGCCGGTGGCGGAGGACGGGAATACGTCGGCCAGCTCACACGCTGGGGCGGGTGACGCCTGAACTACCAGGCGGTAACTTTCCTCCCGGACGTCCGCGTCCGACCGGCCCCCGCGGCCGGGAGGCCGCCGGGGCGCCCCAGCCCGAAGGACAGTCCGAAGGTCACTCAGCGAGGAGCCCGCCATGCCCGAAGCCGTCATCGTCAGCGCCGCCCGTTCGCCGATCGGCCGGGCCTTCAAGGGCTCGCTCAAGGACGTCCGCCCGGACGACCTGACCGCGCACATCATCGGCGCCGCGCTGGCCAAGGTGCCCCAGCTCGACCCGCGCGAGATCGACGACCTGATGCTGGGCTGCGGCCTGCCCGGCGGGGAGCAGGGTCACAACCTGGCCCGCATCGTCGCCGTCCAGATGGGCATGGACTACCTGCCCGGCGCCACCATCACCCGCTACTGCTCCTCCTCGCTGCAGACCACGCGGATGGCGCTGCACGCGATCAAGGCCGGCGAGGGCGACGTCTTCATCTCGGCCGGCGTGGAGACCGTCTCGCGCAGCGTCAACGGCACGTCCGACGGCATGCCGGGCACCATGAACCCGCTCTTCGACGAGGCCCAGGCCCGCACCGCCAAGCGCGCCGAGGAGGGCGGCGGCGAGTGGCACGACCCGCGCGAGGACGGCCTGGTGCCGGACGCCTACATCGCGATGGGCCAGACCGCGGAGAACCTCGCCGCGCTCAAGGGCATCACCCGCGCCGAGCAGGACGAGTTCGGCGTCCGCTCGCAGAACCTCGCCGAGGCGGCCATCAAGGCCGGCTTCTGGGAGCGCGAGATCACCCCGGTCACGCTGCCGGACGGCACCGTGGTCAGCACCGACGACGGCCCGCGCGCGGGCGTCACCCTGGAGGGCGTCTCCGGCCTGAAGCCGGTGTTCCGCCCGGACGGCACCGTGACCGCCGGTAACTGCTGCCCGCTGAACGACGGCGCCGCCGCGCTGGTCATCATGTCCGACACCAAGGCCCGCGAGCTGGGCATCACCCCGCTCGCCCGGGTGGTCTCCACCGGCGTCAGCGGCCTCTCCCCCGAGATCATGGGCTACGGCCCGGTCGAGGCCTCGAAGCAGGCGCTCAAGCGCGCCGGGCTCTCCATCGGCGACATCGACCTGGTCGAGATCAACGAGGCGTTCGCGGCGCAGGTCATCCCGTCCTACCGCGACCTGGGCATCGACCTGGACCGCCTGAACGTCAACGGCGGCGCGATCGCGGTCGGCCACCCCTTCGGCATGACCGGCGCCCGGATCACCACCACCCTGATCAACTCGCTGCAGTGGCACGACAAGCAGTTCGGCCTGGAGACCATGTGCGTCGGCGGCGGCCAGGGCATGGCGATGGTCATCGAGCGCCTCAGCTGACCTCCGCGTCACCCGTGCGTCAACCCCGAAGGGTCCAGACCACCCATTTGGAGTGACGCTGCGTAATTGAGGGCCGGATCACACCGCGAGGTCGATCCGGCCCTCTTTTCTTCCGAATCCCGACCGGAAATCGACGGTGCGGAGCGGATCAACTCCGCAGCGTAGAGCGGTGTTACCTAACAATTTGGGGACAAGTGCGTAAGTCTCGGACAAATTAGACATTCGCCACTGCGATAACACCCCCGCATGCGGCAGTGTGGAGATGTAACCCCGTTCCGCTCCTCCCTAGGAGTACGTTCCGTGAGCGTCGTCTACACCATCCTGCTGCTGATCCTGATCACCGTGTCGACCGCCGCCCTGCTCCGCCTCCGGGGACTCTCCCGCCGGCTGGACGCGCAGGCCGCGGCCTCCGCAGGGCCCGCACCGGTCGACGAGGCCGCGATACGCCGGGCCGTCGCCGAGGCACTCGCCGCCGACCGCGAGCGGGAGATCACCGAGGCCCGGGCCTTCTGGGCCGAGCAGGAGGCCCGCGCGGCCGAGGACGCGCCACTGTTCGACTCCCCGTTCGCGAGCGTGCTCGGCACCGACGAGTGGCCGCTCTTCTTCCCCCGGCCGACCGGCCCGCAGGACGCCGCCGACAACGCGGGCACCATGGACCCGGAGTTCGGCGAGGCGCTGCGCTCCGCGCTGGAGGACCTGATCAACGAGGGCGGCACCGGCCCCGCCGAGGCCGGCCCCGAGGGCGGCGCCCCGCTGCGCCCCGGCCACCCGGCCGGTGCGTCCGCGCCGGCCGGCGAGTCCGGCGGCGACGCCCGGGCCCGACGCGAGGCCGACCTGCTGGCCACCGGCCTGGAGGCCGGGCTGCTGGACGCCGAGCCGGCCGTCGAGGAGGCGCCCGCCGCCGCCCCCGACCCGCGCCGCCACCCCTCGCACCCCGACTTCGTGCCCAGCCAGGCGCCGTCCCGCGAGTGGACCGACACCCGTCTGGCCACCCTCGCCGAGGAGGGCGTGGCCCTGGTGGACGTCCGCCCCGGCCCGCTCGGCACCCTGGACGTGTACGCCTTCGCCGACGGCACCACGCTCTGCGTCGCCCCCGGTGACCGCGAGGCCGCCTACCGGCTGATCGACGCCGTCCGGGCCGACGAGGACGTCCGGCTGCTCGGCGGCTCGCGGTTCTCCGGCTCGTACTCGCTGACCTTCTCCACCGACGAGGACGCCGTCTACGTGCTCGCCGACCGGGTGGTCGCCAGCATCTGACGCCGGACACGACGACACGGGGCGGACGCCGCGCCAGGAGGCCGGCCGGATCAAGGGGTTACCGATCCGGCCGGCCTCCGGCGTTCCGGCCGTTCGCCGCTCTCCCCGCCCGTCGTTGCGGCCGCCCGTCGTTGCGGCCGCCCGTCGTGGCGGCCGTTCGTCGTGGCGACCGCCCGTCGTTGCGACCGTTCGTCGTGGCGGCCGTTCGTCGTGGCGACCGCCCGTCGTTGCGACCGCCCGTCGTGGCGACCGTTCGTAGCCCTGCCGCCCGCCGTGCCGGCCGCCGCGGTTCCGGGGCCCGCCCGACCGGGGCTCAGCCGCAGAGCGCGGCCGTGGCGTTCACCTCGGCCAGCGCCCCGGCGAGGACCGCCGCGGCCGGCGCGGGAGCGCCCAGCGCCTCCGGGAGTGCCACCTCCGCGTCGTCCGGCAGTGCCGCCAGCGCGGCCGCCAGGTCGTGCCCGGCCACCGACAGCTGGTCACCGACCGCGAAGGCCCCGGCGTCCGGGAACTCCCGCAGCGGCCCGCCCTCGGCGGCCTGCGCCACCGCGGCCAGCCGGGAGGCCAGGGCCAGCGCGGCCGCCGCCCGTGAGGGGTGGCCGGGCACGGCGCCCAGCAGGCGGCTCTGCGGCATGGAGCGGAAACGATCCGCCAAGGAGTCGACGGCCTCGACCAGGGGCTGTGCTTCGGACATGCAGGGAGCCTAACCAAGAACCGCCGGGTCCCGGGGCGAGTGCCCCCGGACCCCGCGGGTATTAAAATGTGCATCAGCAGTGCCACAGCGGCACGGGATAAGTAGTAGCCCCCCAGGAACGCGAAAAACCGCAGCCACTAGAAGTAGAA
>NZ_JBHJUK010000107.1:0-33155 GCF_042266225.1 Kitasatospora sp. NPDC056181 | reverse complement strand
CACCTCTTCGGGGCTGGGACATGTGCTCGGACCGGCCGATCGTAAACGGGACCGCCGCCACCGGCCCGGCGCGACACCGCGCCGGGCCGGTGGCCGGATCCCCGTGCCCGCCCCCGGGCTCAGCGGGTCAGGACGCGAACCCGCCGTCCACGGCGATCTCGGCCCCCGAGATGTAACGGCCGTCCTCGCCCGCGAGGTGGGCGACGGTGGCGGCGATGTCGGCGCCGCTGCCGTACCTGCCGAGCGCGGTCAGACCCGCCTGGAACTCCGCCGACGGACCGTCCGCCGGGTTCATCTCGGTGTCGATCGGCCCGGGGTGGATCACGTTGACGGTGATCCCCCGCGGACCCAGCTCACGGGCCAGCGCCTTGGTGAGCCCGATCGTCGCGGCCTTGCTGGCCGCGTAGAGCGAGGCGCCGGGGAAGGCGACGCGCTTGGCGATGCAGCTGCCGATGGTGATGATCCGCCCGCCCTCGGTCAGGTGGGCGCCGGCGGCCTGGGCGAACAGGAACGGCGCCCGGACGTTGACCTCCAGGACCCGGTCCACGTCGTCCAACGCCAGCTCCTCGATCGGGCCGAGCACGCCGACGCCCGCGTTGTTCACCAGGATGTCGAGGCGCCCGAAGCGCTCGGCCACCGCCTCCACGACATCCCGGACGGCCTGCGGGTCGGCACTGTCCGCACGGACCGCCCAACCCCGCCGGCCCATCGCCGTGATCTTCGCCGCGACCGCCTCGGCCCGCTCGGCGCTGCCCTGGTAGGTCAGCGCGACATCGGCGCCGTCCTCGGCCAGCCGCAACGCGACCGCCTCCCCGATCCCCCGGCTGCCGCCGGTCACCAGGGCCACCTTGCCGTCGAGCTTCGCGAACCCGTTCACGGCCACCGTCGTCACAGTCTCACTCGTCGTCATATCGCTTGAACTCCTTGACTCGTTCTCGGACATGACTCGATCCTCACCCCACGGGGCCCGCGAGTCCGGCGACATTCGGACATCGCGTTCAACGTTCAACAACCATCCCGTCCGGGCCGCCCGGGTGGGGCCCGGAGCACTCCAAGGGCGGCCGGACGGACCGCCTGCCGTCCAGCACCAGCAGGCGCCGCCGCACGACCAGCGGGTGCCGACGCACGCGGCACTCGAAGCAGGCCGAGCGGACGATCGTGCCGAGCCGGTCATTCGACGAGCACGCCGCGAAAGCCCTCCTCAAGGCTGCTGCGGACCGGGCAAGGCCGCCGATCGGGCTACCGGCCAAGGCTGCTGTGGACCGGCCCGACACCCGGCCGCTCGAAACCTCACGGGCCCTCGCCCTCGCGGCGAGGACCCGCAGGTCCTCCTCCGGTGGCCCTCGCAGCCTCCTCAGGGCGGCCGCACACGGCCGACGTCGATCGGATGTCCACACGCGGACGGTCTACTGCGAGCACAGACCACCCCTTCGAGACCCTGGAGAACCCCCGTGATCAAGCGTGTAGCCGTCGGCATGGCAGCGGCCACCCTGTGCGCACTCGGCGCCGGTGCGGCGGTCGCCAACGCGACGCAGGACAGCACCGCACGACCGACCGCCCACCAAACCTCCGTCAGCCCCGATCACCATCGGGCCCCGGCTGCCCCGGCTGCGCAGGACATGCCTGCCCGGGGCGCCGTGAACGCCTGGATCAACCACGAGGAACACCGCGTCCTGGCGGGCGACCCGCATCGGAACGCGCTTCCGAACACCGCCGCGTGGGAGTACCGCCCGACCGGGCACCCCGTGACCACGGCAGGCTGGCTCGACAAGCCCCGTGAGTACGACATGTAGTTCGGCGCGTCCGCCCCGTCGGTACTGCGGTGCCGACGGGGCGTTTCGTCGCCCCGGCAGTCCTCGCGGCAGCGCCGGCACGCCCCGACACAGCCCGACACAGCCCGACCGCCGGGAGCCGACGGACCGGCGGACCGGCAGGCCGGCAGGCCGGCAGGCCGGCGGACCGGCGGGCCGCTGCGGCGAGTGCCCGCCCCCACCGCACAGGCCGAGCCAGGCCGGGCCGCCCCCTGGCCGCGACCGGTGCCATGGCCGCGACCGGGCCCAGGGCTGCGGGCACCCAGCCACTCGGCCGGGTCGAGGGCCGGCGCCCTGACGTCGCTGCTCACGCCGCTGAGCCCTCCCCGCAATTCGTCGCGTCGTTCGCGATGACGGTCGCGCCGGACGCGCCGGAGCGGCCACCCCCGGGAGGGGGCGGCCGCTCGGCACGGGCAGGGTTGACCGACGGAGGCCGGACTTCCAGAAGCCCGCTGCCGGAGACTCACCGTCAGGAGCCCGCTGTCATGCGCGAACTGTCAGAGGCTCAGCCGCCCGGGCCCGCCGTGAGAGCCCCGCCGTCAGAGCCCCGCCCGTCAGAGGCTCAGGGTCTGACCCGGGAAGATGAGGTCCGGGTTCCCGCCGATCGTCCTGGCGTTCTTGGCGTGCAGGCTCGCGGTGTCGGTGCCGAACTTGGCCGCGATGTCGCTCAGGGTGTCACCGCTCTTGACGGTGTAGCTGCCACCGGAGGTGTTGGTACCGGCAGCGGCCGGCTTGGACGGCTTGGCCGCGTCCTGCGAGTTCCTGGGCTGCGGCTTCTGCGACTTCGCGACCGGCCGGCCCTTCGCGCCCTGGGCCGGGCCCGCCTGCGGGGTCTGCGCGGGCTTGGTCTGCTGCTGGGTCTTGGGGGTGGCCGCCTTGGGCGTGGCCGCCTTCGGGGCCTCGGCCTTGGCGGCCGGGGCCGAGGTGTCGACGGCCGCCGGAGCGCCGCCCTTGGTCAGGCCCGCCTTGGCGGAGCAGACCGGCCAGGCGCCGGGGCCCTGCGAGGCGAGGACCTTCTCGGCGACCGAGATCTGCTGCGCCCTGGTCGCGTGGTTGGCCTGCGACGCGTACGCGGTGCCACCGTACGCGGCCCAGGTGGACGAGGTGAACTGCAGTCCGCCGTAGAAGCCGTTGCCGGTGCTGATGCTCCAGTTGCCACCGCTCTCGCACTGGGCGACGGCGTCCCAGGCGGAGGTGGATGCGGCGGAGGCCGAGGTGGCCGTGACGAGGCCGGCCACCGGGAGGGCCGCGACAGCCCCGCCGACCAGCGCCAGGCGGGCGCGGTTGCGGCGCTTGCCCGTGGTGGCGGTGTTGGTGGTGGCGGCGGCAGTCTCGTTACGGAGTGTCATGAAAGTCCTCTCGACAAGCCCCGGGCGGGCAGGCGGAACCAGACCCTTGGCAGGGCCGTCGCGCTCACCTCACTCGACGGGCGGCCACGCACGTGTCGGACGTGCCGTGCCGCCGCGGCCACCCCCACTCGCCGACGGCCTGTTCGAGCCGGCCGTGTCGGCGGGCACCGCCCTCGCGCCGGGGGTCAGTCGGCGGGCTGTGCGTCGGGGGTGAACCCGGGTGGTGCTCGTTGCACCGCCAATGAAGCTACGGGCCCTCCCGGGCCGCCACAAGCAATTCTTGGACGCCGCAGGTCAGTTGACTGTTACCGGCGGTATCGATCATGAAACCCCATCCGAAATGACCAGGTTTGACCGCATATTCAAGATCGAATGGTCAATTCCCGTGCCCTCGCTCACATCTGTCCATCCGTAAGTCCGCCCACACCATCAACCCAGAGCGACCAGGAACTGACGCATCGTCACCACCCTTGCCGGAGTTCCCGGTTCCGCGCCGGGCCGGCGTGGCGTCGCCCACATTCGCTACCCGCCGTGGCCACTCGGTGGCGCAGCGTATGGTGCACGACCGGTCCGTATCCGACGTATCTGATGTGCCTCCGTACGCCGCCACCGCACCCCTCTCACGCGCCCGCGCCGCCCCTGCCACCGTGCCCGCGCCGCCCCACCGCCCCACCGCCCCCGAGCGGTCCGGCCGAGGACGGGCAGGGAAAGGGGACGGCCGCGCAAGCGCGGGACGGCCGCGCAAGGGCGGGACGGCCGGCCGAGGGTGAGGCCCGCCCGGGAACCGTCAGCCCCCGCCGTCCAGCCCCGCGTCCCGCGCGAGCAACGCCGCCTGCACCCGGTTGTCACAGCCCAGCTTGGCCAGGAGCCGGCTGACGTACGTCTTCACCGTCGCCTCGCTCATGTGGATCCGGGCGCCGGCGTCCGCGTTGGAGAGCCCCTCGCCCAACAGCGCCAGCACCTCCAGCTCGCGCGCGGTCAGCACCTCCAGCCGCCGCCGGGCCGCCGTGCCCCTGGCCGCGACCGGGCCGGTGCGCGTACCGGCCAGCGAGTCCACGATGTGCCGGGTGGCGGCGGGCGACAGGAACGCGTTGCCGGTGGCGGCGGCCCGGACGGCCTGGATCAGCTCGGCCGGCGCGGTGTCCTTGAGCAGGAACCCCGCGCCGCCCTCGGTGACGGCGCGCAGTACGTTGTCGCGCTCTCCGAAGGTGGTGAGGATCAGGGCTCGCGCCCCCGGTACCACCCGGCGCAGCTCGCCGAGCGCCGTGAGCCCGTCCATCACCGGCATCTGGATGTCCAGCAGGACGACGTCCACTCTGTGCGCCAGGGCGAGATCGAGGGCCTGACGGCCGTCGGCGGCCTCGGCGACCACGTCGATGTCGTCGGCGGAGGACAGGATCATCCTGATTCCGGCCCGGATGAGCGGCTCGTCGTCGGCGACGAGGACTCGGATCACTGCTGGTCATCCCCTCGGTGGTGCGGGTGGCGCTGCTCGGCACCATCCTCACACCTCCTGTACCCGGCCCTTCCCGCGGTCGGGAGTTCCGGCCAGGTGCCCGGTCAAGCCGCCGGCCAGGCCCTCCGGTTCAGGCCGGTCAGGCCGGTCAGGCCGGTCGGCCGGTGCGGTCGGCCTGTCGGGTCAGCCCGTCCGGTCGGGGCCCCGGTCACGCCCTCCGACGGGCCGTCCGATCAGGACTTCACCGGGTAGTGCTCCTTCTCCACCAGGGCGCCGTCCTTGAAGCAGAGCCGCACGACGTTGTCCTCGCCCCACGTGTCGGTCGTCTCCCCGGAGAGGAAGTAGCGGCACGCCGCTCCCGCCGGCGGGGTCGGGCCGGAGCCCTCGTAGTTCTTGGTGAAGAAGGCGTTGCCGGCGGGCAGGCGCTTCTCCACCTCGGCCTGCGGCGTGCCGACCTGGAGCGAGTCGTACACCGACCGCTTCACGGTCGCCTCGTCGGCGGCACGGACGAAGGAGACCACGCCCCAGGCCAGCAGGCCGCCGACGACGAGCAGGACCAGCAGCCCGCCGAGCGCGCAGCCGAGCGCGGGGCTGCGCCACCGCCGTGCGCCGGGCCTGGCGTCGGCCGCCGGCAAGGTGTCCAGCAGCCACGCCTCCGCACCCGCTATCCCGGCCATGGCTCCGGCGCCGCCGGCCGTACCCGCCGCTGCGTCCCCCGCCCCGTCCGCGGGCGCCCCACCCGCCCCCTCGTACGGCAGCACGGCGGCAAGCCGGAACCCCGCCTCCGGTGTGGGCCCGGCGTGCACCATCCCGCCGACCAGCCGGGCCCGCTCGCGCAGGCCGGTCAGCCCCTGGCCGCCGCTGACCGCCGGCGCCACGCCGGCCGCGTGGACACCGACCGGCTCGGGTGCCCGCGGGTTGACGACCTCCACCACCAGCGCGTCCGGCTCGTAGCGCAGGGCGACGGTGATGACCGCGCCGGGCGCGTGCTTGTGCGCGTTGGTCAGCGCCTCCTGGACTATCCGGTAGGCGGCGTGGCCGACGTTGGCGGCCGACGGACGGCGATCACCCGCCTCGCTGAAGGAAACAGGAGTCCCGGCCGCGCGGGAGGACTCGACCAGCCTCGTGATGTCGTCCAGTCCCCCCGTCCGCCCGGTGCCGGGCGTCGCTGCGGCTGCCGGCGCCGGCAGCGGGGCGGTCGACTCGTCGTGCAGCACGCCGACCACCTCGCGCAGCTCGCGCATCGCGGCGACGGCAGCCAGCCGCAGCACGCCGACAGCCTCCCGCTGGCGGTCGGTGAGCGTGCGGTCCACCTCCAGTGCCCCGGTGTGGACGGATATCAGGGCGAGCTGGTGGCCCAGGCTGTCGTGCATGTCCTGGGCGATCCGGTGCCGCTCGCGCAGCCGGGCCTGGTGCGCAACCATGACCCGCTCGCGCAGCAACTGGTCGTTGCGCTCGCGCAGCGCGTCCAGCAACGCCCGGCGCTGCGCCCGGTAGCGGCCCCAGAGTGCGGGCAGCACGGCGAGCAGCAGGAACCCTCCGAGCGAGAACCCGATCATCAGCTTGACCGGCGCCGCCCCGATGTCCTTGACCACGCCGACGGCCGTCATCAGCAGGAACCCGCCGGTGAACGAGCCGGCCAGCACGCCGACCCGTTTCACCCGGGCGCCGGCCGACCAGCCGGCGCAGACCAGCAGCGGCAGCGGCCCTGCGGCCCAGCCGCTCGCGGCGGCGGTGAGCACCAGGACGGTCGCCGGCAGCCCGCGCCGGAGCAGGAAGAGCACGGCGCTGCACGGCCCGGAGAGCAGGAAGAGGCCGGAGTCGCTGCCGGCTTCGAGCGGCATCGCCAGCGCGCCCAGCAGCAGCGCGCCGCCGACCTCGCGCACCACCAGCCCGGGCCGCCAGGGCCCGGGAAACGCCGTCCGTACCGCCTTCGACCAGGCCTTCGCCAGTGCATCCACCCGTCGAGGCTAGCGAAGCCGCCGCACCGGGCGCCTTCACCCTTCGTCTAGATCCACCCCCGACGAAAGTCGCGTCCGCTCACCTGACGAAAGTCGCGCCCCGGCCCCGGCAATCCCGGCGGCCACCGCCCCGGCAACCCCGGCGGCCACCGCCACGGCAACAACCGCCCCGACCGGCCGCCCGCCCCGACCGGCCCGCCTCACCCGTACGCACCGCCCGCCCCGACGCGCCGCCTCACCCGTACGCGGTGAGCAGCAACGCCACGTCGTCCACCCGGTGCGTGGAGCCGACCTCGTGCAGCAGCACCTCCGCCAGCCGGTCCAGCCCGTCCCCGGCGTGGCCCGCCACCCCGGCGGTGCGCTCCAGGGCGGCCCGCAGCCGGTCCACGCCCTCGTCGATCGGCACCGCCGGGTCCTCGACCAGGCCGTCCGTGTAGAGCGCGAGCAGCGATCCCCGGGACAGCCGCAGCTCGGTGACCGGGTACTCGGCCGTCTGATCGACCCCGAGCAGCGGCCCGCCCGCGACGTACAGCGCCTCGGTGTGCCCGTCGGGGTGGCGCAGCACCGGCGGCAGGTGTCCGGCGCGGGCGATCAGGGCGCTGCCGTCGGAGGGGGTGAAGCGGATCAGACAGCTGCTGGCGAGCAGCCCGGGGTCGAGGTCGAGCAGCAGCTGGTTGGTGCGGTCGAGCACCTCGTCCGGCGGGTGGCCGCCGGTGGTGAAGGCCCGCACGGCGCTGCGGAGCTGGCCCATGGTGGCGGCGGCGCCGACGCTGTGGCCCTCGACGTCGCCGATGACGAGCGTGAGGTCGCGGCCGGTGACGATGGCGTCGTACCAGTCGCCGCCGATCTCCATGCCCTGGGTTCCGGGCAGGTAGCGGGCGGCGATCCGGACGTCGTCCAGCCGCGGCAGGCGGTGCGGCAGCAGGGCCTGCTGGAGGCCGCGGGCGAGCGCGAACTCGGCGTCGTAGAGCCGGGCGCGCTCCAGCGCCTGGGCGATGAAGCCGCCGAGGGCGGTGAGCAGGCCGCGCTCCTCCAGCGTGAAAGCGCGGGGCTCGTCGAAGCCGATGATGCAGCTGCCGACCGGGTGGCCGGAGGCGATCAGCGGCAGGAAGGCCCAGGCGCGCATCTCGTCCAGGGCGATGCCGGGGTAGGCGGCCGCGAGGTCGTGGATGGACTCGAAGAAGATCGGCGTGCCGGTGCTGAGCGCCTCGGCGCCGGGGACGCGGGCGCCGATCGGAGTGCCTTCGAAGCGGTCCAGGAACCCGTCCGGGTAGCCGCTCTGCGAGATCAGGTGCAGACGCTTGTCCCGGACGGCGTAGATGGCCAGCTCCTGGCCGCCGAACGCCGGCAGGATCTCGTCCGCGACGGCGCGGCAGACCTCCTTGACGGTGACGGCCTCGGTGAGCGCACTGGCGAGCTGGAGCAGGTGGTACATGCCGCCGACGCCGGTCCGGACGCCGGGCGGGGGTTCGGTCGGCGGCTCGGCCGCGCCGGGCGGCGGCTCGGCGGCGACCACCCGGCCGGTGACGCCGTGGGCGTCGGGGTAGAGCGAGAAGGCGAACCAGTCGTCCGGCGGGCGGGCCGCCAGGAACGCGGTGGGTTGCTGGGAGAGCATCGCGGCCCGGTAGCGGTTCTCGTACACCGGGTCGGACAGCCAGGGCAGCGCCTCCCAGGGGTGGAGTCCGACCAGGTCCTCCCGCCGGGTGCGCAGCAGCAGCTCGACGCTGCGGTTGGCGTAGGTGATCCGGCCGTCCGGGTCGAGCGAGAAGACGCCGTCGCGCAGGCGTTCCACGGCGGCGGCCGCGGCGGTTCCGGTCCGGGTGTCGAGGACGGCGCCGACCAGGTGGGTGCGCACCTCCGGGCCGCCCTCGGGGACGCGGCCCCAGAGCTCGACGGGGTACGGGTGGCCCTCCCGGTCCAGTACCCGGACCCGGGCGGCCAGCACCCGGCCCTGGTCGAGGGCGGCGCGGGCGGCGGACCGGAACTCCGGCAGGTCGCCGGGGGCGATCCGGGTGGTCAGGCTGGCCACGCGGCCGTCGAACCCGGCGGGGTCGAGGCCGAAGATCTCGCAGAACTGGTCGTCGACGGAGAGCGCCCCGGTGGCCACGTTCCA
Organism: Kitasatospora sp. NPDC056181; assembly: GCF_042266225.1. Classification (NCBI taxonomy): domain Bacteria; kingdom Bacillati; phylum Actinomycetota; class Actinomycetes; order Kitasatosporales; family Streptomycetaceae; genus Kitasatospora; species Kitasatospora sp. NPDC056181. The sequence goes on along the minus strand of NZ_JBHJUK010000107.1, from coordinate 24,465 downwards.
GTCGAACAGCCCCACCCGGGTGGTCGGCGGGGTCGCCGGCACCAGCTCGACGACGGCGGTGTCGCCGTTCGGCTCGACGGGGTGCCCGTTCGCCTCAAGGGCCGCCAGCCCGGCCGCGAGCCGGTCGGCCGCCGCGCCCAGGTGCCGCCGCGCGTTGTCCGGCACCCCCTCGTCGGAGGCCGCCCAGAGCACGCTGATCACCCCGTACCGTTCCTCGCCCGCGGTGACCGGCACGCACGCCGAGGCGAAGTCGTACGGCATGCCGACGGCGAGCTGCGGGAAGCGCCGCATCGTGTCCTCGGTGTCGGACAGCGTGATCATCCGCCCGGTGCGGTAGCTCACCGCCACCGGCAGCGGCCCGGCCGCGGCCACCCGGCGGAACGCGCTGACGATGGACAGCGGCACGCCCGCGATCGTGCAGAGCACCAGCGACCGCCGGTCGCGCGAGCGCAGGTACGCCATGCCGCCGTAGGCGTCGGTGCTGCCGATCGCGTTCCGGACGGCGGTGGCGAGCAGCGCGTCGCGCTCGTGCGCCGCCCTGGCGGCGGCATCGCTCTCCCGGGGGCGGTGCGCGTCGGGTCGCGCCGCCCGGGCACCGCCGGTCACGTGCGGACCGGCCTGGTCCGCTGGCAAGCCCTGGCGCATTCTCCCTTGCTACGCCCGGGTCAAGGGACTGTCAAGGCGAGCCCGGGACCGGCCCCGGCGTGCCCGGCGCCCCCGCCTGGGCCAGCATGGTCACCATGGCGCACAGCCGGCCGGGCCCGACCACCGTCGTCAACCTCAAGGGTCACCGCGACGACCCCGCGTACGCCGACGTCGTCTACGTCGGCCGCGCGATGCACCGCGGCGGCTGGCACCTGCCCGAACACGCGCTGCACTGCCCCTTCCGCCCCGGCCCGGACCTCACCCGCGAGCAGATGCTCGCCGACTACCGCGCCTACCTGCTGGCCCGTCCCGAGCTGCTCGCCCTGGTCCCCTCCCTCCGCGGCCACCGCCTCGGCTGCTGGTGCGTCCCCCTCCCCTGCCACGCCCAGGTCCTCGCCGACCTCGCCGACCACGGCACGCCGTAGCGTTCAGAGCGCCCCGAGGTCGATCTCCACCGGGAACGGCACCGTCGCCCTCACCGTGCCGGTGAACACCTCACCGTCGCGGTACGCGCAGCCCGCCGGATCCAGAATCGACGTGCAGACGACGGGGGCGCCCGATGCCGCCTGCTCGACCCTCCAGTAGAACGGGATGCCGGCCTTCGCGTACTGATCCACCTTGACCACCCGGTCGGTGGTCTCCGAGCCCGGCGAGACGACCTCCACGACCAGCGCCACGTGCTCGGGCCTGGTGGGGGCGATGTCGATGGTGTCCGCCCGGTAGACGACCACGTCCGGGCGGCGGTTGTTCAACGGCACGTCCTGCAACCGGACGTCGAAGTCCGTGTCGGCGTTCCACTCGACGCCACCGGCCCGGTCCAGTGCGTTCGCCAGGAGACGGGCCAACCGGTTGTGGCGCTTGGAGGCGCTCGGGCTCACGACCACCGTTGCGTCCACGATCTCGATGCCCGCGCACTGCTCCTCGGACCAGGAGTCGTACTGCTCGCTGGTGACCCGCCGGTGCATCCACGCGGGTGCGGTGATCTCGGTGCTCACGGCCTGCCTCCCCGGAGCCTGCTCGACGGACTTGTGCCGCGTGGCACAGCCTACTGTCGCGGGCTGACGGAGCGGCGCCGCCGGACGGGCGCCTGCGAACCGTTCGGGCGGCCTTCGATATCCTCCCTCGGACAGGGCGGCGCAGCGGCCGCCCCGGGGGAAGTGAGTAGCGAAGATGCAGCCGGCCGGGTCCGACCGTTCCGAAGCGCGTGTGCCCGAGCAGCCCGGGCGGCCCGACGGGGACGTCGGGGCTTCGTGGCAGTGGGACGGCGAGGAGGACGGGGGGTCGGCGGCGCCGGAGGACGTGGTGAGCGGGGGCGCCGGGGAGGACGGCGGGCCCCTGCTGAGCCGGCGGCGGCTGCTGACCGGGGCCGGGGTACTGGCGGCGGGCGGGGCGGTCTGGGCGTTCACCCGCGCGGGTGGCGGGGCGGACCCCGCGCCGCCGAGGCCGCGGCCGACCCGGCTGGCCGGGCCGGAACCGCTCTGGACGTACCGGGGCCCGGAGGCGATGACGCCCGAGCGGCTGAGCGACCGGCCCTCCCGGCCGGTGTTCCTCTCCCGTTCCGGACTCCAGGTGCTCGACCCCGCGACCGGCACCCCGTTGCGCACGCTGGACTTCGCCCTGCCCAAGACGGACTGGCCGAGCGACGTCGAGCTGTCGAACGGCCGCGTGGTCATCAGCGGCGACCGGGTGTACACGGCCTCCAACGGCCACGTCGACAGCCGCCACCTCACCGACCCGGCCTCGGAGTGGAGCCTGCCGCTGCCCGAGGAGCTGGGCACCGGCATCACGCTGTTCGGCTGCGACGGCGACCTCGTCTACGGGCGGGCCATGCCCCGGCCGTACAACGGGAACGACAACCTGTTCGCCGTGCGCTACCGCGAGAACGTGGTGGCGTGGGCCCGCCCGTCGACGGGCTCCGAGCGGCCGCTCACGCCGCTGACCGCGGTCGGCGGCCGTGTCCCCTTCTTCGACACCTCGGCCGCCGGCTCCCACCTGACGCTGCTGGAGACCGCCACCGGCAAGCGGCTCTGGGAGGTGCCGGTCGAGGTGAGCCTGAACTGGGCCGTCGCCGACGCCGAGCACATCTACGCGCCCGCCGGGACGGCCGGTCTCCGGGCCCTGCGGCTGGCCGACGGCGCCCCGAGCTGGTCGGTGGCGCCCGGACCGGACGAGGAGTGGCGCCTGCTGCCGCCGGTCGGCGACGGCACCCGGGTCTACGTGCCCCGCGACGACGGTGTGGTCACCGCGTACGCCGCGGCCACCGGTGCCAGGCTCTGGGTGCACCGGCTGCCGTTCCGGCTGGACCGCCGCAGCCGCCCGCTGCTGGCCGGGCCGACGCTGTTCGTGCCGGGGCCGGCCGCGTCCGGCGTCTGCGCGCTCGACGCCGCGACCGGCGAGGAGCGGTGGACGTTCCGGGACTCCGGGCCGGGCGTGGACGTCTGGTCGCTCTCCAACGACGCCCAGCGCCTCTACGCCGGCCACGACGACGTCCTGCACGCCCTCCCGCTCCCGTGACCCGTTGACCGTGACCGCGTTGCCCGTGACCGCGTTGCCCGTGACCTCCGGGTGCCCGCTTCTGGCCCCCGGCCGCCACTCGTGACCCCGGGGCCGCCCGGCCGGCCGGTGCCGGGGCAGGATGGGCGGATGCAGGTACACCCGATCTCGCCCGACCGGCTCGCCGAGCTCCTCGCCGACCGCATCACCGAGCTCCCCGGGGCCGGGGAGCGGTGGCTGCGGGTGGCGGTGGACGGTGCCGCGGCGGCGCGGCCCGGCGAACTGGCGGACGCCCTGGTGGAGCCGCTGCGGCTGCGCGGGCGCCCGACGCTGCGGGTGTCGGCGGCGGGTTTCCTCCGCCCGGCCTCGGTGCGGCTGGAGTACGGCAGGCAGGACGCGGACGCCTTCCACGACCTGTGGCTGGACGACGGAGCCCTGCTGCGCGAGGTGCTGGACCCGCTGGAGCCGGGGGGCAGCGGCCGCGTCCTGCCCTCGCTGCGCGACCCGGTGACGGACCGTTCGACCCGCGCCTCCTACACCGAACTGCCTCCCGGCGGAGTGCTGTTGCTGGACGGCGCGCTGTTGCTCGGCCGCTGGCTCCCGCTGGAGCTGACCGTCCACCTGGCGCTCTCCCCGGCCGCGCTGGCCCGCCGCACCCCGCCCGGGGAGCAGTGGACGCTGCCGGCCTTCGCCCGCTACGAGACCGAGACCGTCCCCGCCGACCTCGCCGACGTCATCGTCCGGGTCGACGACCCCCGCCACCCGGCCCTGGTCGAGCGCCCGTAGACCGGGCCTCGGGCGCGGGGCCGCGCTGGCAGTACGGACACCAGAACGCCACCCGCTCCTGCGGCGGCGTCCCCTGCTGCGCCGTCAGCACCGGTGTGCCGCAGCGCGGGCAGGGGCGCCCGGCGCGGCCGTAGACCCAGTGCTGGTGGCCGCGGCGGGTGTCGCCGGTGGTGACGTGGCCGTCGCGCAGCCTGTTGGCGTCGAGGAGCTGTCGGGCGCGCTCCACCAGCCGGTCGGGGCGCGGCAGTTCACCGACCGGGGTCCACGGGGTGACGCCGGCGAGGAAGCAGAGTTCGTTGGCGTAGACGTTACCGATGCCGGCCAGGTTGCGCTGGTCGAGGAGGGCCTCGGCGACCGGCCGGCCGGGGTGCGCGAGGAGCCGGCGGACGGCCTCCGCCTGGTCCCAGTCCGGGCCGAGCAGATCGGGCCCGAGGTGCCCGACGGCGCGCTGTTCGTCGGCGGTGCGCAGCAGTTCGACGACGGGCAGCCGGTAGCCGACCGCCGTCCCCTCCTCGGTGCCGAGGACGGCGCGGATCTGCCAGGCGGGCCCGCCCGCCCAGCGCTCGCCGGGGCGGTAGACCTCCCAGCGGCCGTCCATCCGCAGATGGGTGTGGAGAGTGAGGCCGCCTTCGAGGCGGGTGAGCAGGTGCTTGCCGCGCGGCGCGACCTCCAACACCCGCCGACCGGCGAGCCCGGCGGTGGCGTGCGCGGGCACCCGCAGGTCCGCGGTGGTCAGCACCCGGCCGGCGAGGGTCTCGTGCAGCCGGGCCGCCGCACGGTAGACGGAGTCACCTTCTGGCATGTGTCCATCCTCTCCCGCCGGCGCCCCGGCGCGCATCGGCAGGCCGGTGGCCGGTGCACCGCGGGGCGGTGCGGTCAGCCGGCCGCCGCGGGCGCCGGTCGGTCGCGGACCACGACGACCGGGCACGGGGCGTGCTCGGTGAGGTGCCGGCTGACGGAGCCGAGCAGCGCGCCGGAGAAGCCTCCGAGGCCGCGGCTGCCGACGACGACCAGAGCGGCGCCGACGGCCGACTCCAGCAGCGCCTGGGCGGCGTTGCCGGGCACCACGGCCTCGGTGATCCGCACCCCGGGGTCGTCCCCGACGACCTCGGTGACGGTCTCGGAGAGGGTCCGCCCGGCCAGCTCCTCGGGGTTGAACCCCTCGGCCGGGGGCACGCTCAGCCCGGCCCAGCCGTAGAAGGCGGGGTACTCCCAGGCCGCGATCGCGGTGACACTGCCGCCCACCAGCCGGGCGTAGTCGACGGCCCAGCGCAGCGCGTGCTCCGAGGCGGGCGAGCCGTCCACGCCGACGACGATCCGGGGGGTGGCGCTGTTGGCCATGCCACTGCTCCTTGTTCGAGTGCTACCTCGGCTTCACCAGCCTCTGTCTCCCAGAACATAGATCAAAAGGGATATTCCACCACTGATTGCCACACCGGGAGCGCCGAACGCTTTCGAAGTCTGTGCGATCCTGACCGGATGGCGAGGAACAGGCCGAAGAAGCCGCATCTCACCCCCGGATTCGCCGGGACCCTGTCGGCGCCGGAGCGGGCGGAGGGGGAGGCGAGCCCCGTTCCCGTCCGGTCGCCGGTCGCCGACCGCGGGTTCACCGATGCGGCCGGCTGCCGCTGGACACTGGCCCGGGGCCCGCTGGACCCGCGACGGGCCAAGCGGCTGGCCGTGAGCGCCGACCTGATGTCCATGGGCGAGGCCTACGACGACGAGCAGGAGCGCTGGTTCCCGGCGTTCCTCCCCGAGGCGGACCGCCCGGGCGCCTGGCTGGAGGCCGGCAGCCGGTACGACGTCGACGAGCTGCTGTCGTACCTGGCCTACGAGTTCACCGACCAGGACGGCCGGACGCTGCTCTACATCCAGACGTTCTGCTGAGATCCGGACGTTCTGCCGAGCCCGGCCCGGCCGGGACATGGTTCTGGCGGGTGCGCGGGCCCCATCACCCACGCACCCGCCAGGGATTCAGGCGGCCGGAGCCGCGTCAGGCCCGGTAGGCGGCCCAGGAGTTGGACATCCTGGCGACCTGGCCGGGGGTGAACTGCGTCATGCAGGAGTCGTACGTGTAGTCCATGAAGTTGTGGATCGGGTCGACGCCGGTCGCGGTGCAGGTGTCGCGGCCCGCGGGGCACTGGTAGGCGGCGCTCTTCTCGGCCGGGGTGTCGGAGACGTAGTCGCCCTGGCCGCTGCAGCCGCCCTGGAAGGTGTGGTAGAGACCGAGCCAGTGGCCGACCTCGTGGGTGGCGGTGTCACCCTCGTTGTAGTTGGCGGCCGAGCCGCCGGGGAACGAGGAGTCGAGGATGACGACGCCGTCGTCGCTCGGGTTCCCCTTGTAGGAGCTGGGGAACGTCGCCCAGCCGAGCAGCGACTGGCCGAGCTTGGCGGTGTAGAGGTTGAGGGCGTTGGCGCCGCCCTTGCGCAGCGAGGTCTTCATCGCCTTCTCGGCCGAGGAGCCCGGGGTGATGCCGTTGTACCAGGTCCCGTTGTCGGTGTAGTCGGTGCCGACGAGCTGGAACTGGAACTGGCTGGCGGTGTTGCCCGCCCCCTGGCCGCTGTAGGCGGCGTTGAGCACGGAGATCTGCTTGCTGATGTCCGTCGAGCTGAGCTTGCCCGTCGTCCCGGAGTGGACGACGTGGACGTACACCGGGATGGTGGTGGTCGCGGCCAGCGTGCCGGGGGCGAGCAGCGTACTGCCCTGGGAGGAGCTCGCCAGCTTGGCCACCCGGGCCTGGAGGTCCGCGTCCATGGCCTTGGCCTGGGCGTCGGTGACGGCGTTGGGCTCCTGGCCGACGGCGCTGCCCGCGGGCTTGCGGGCGCCCGCGTCCTGGCTCTGCGCACCGTCACCGCCGACGCACTGGCCGGCCGGGGCCTGGGCGGCGGCGGTGGAGAACGAGGCGGGTGCGGCGAACTGGGTGAGCCCGAGCGCGGCGACGAGGGCGGCGGCGCTGAGGAATCTGCGGGAAACGCTCGAAGGGACGCGGGCAGAACGACGCATCTGCGCTCCTGAGGGGGAGTTGTGGGGGGTGGCGGCCGCTTGGGGGAGCCGCCGAGCCAAGGCTACGCAGGGCCGCGTGTACGCGTCAGTTGTCTTCCAGCCTGAAAGTTCTGACGACAATTCGGACATAACCCGGAAGCCTGATCGATCGACACCGGTCACAGGTGGAGCATTTCCCGTGTCGCGCGATCGCAGCGATGACCCCGAGTTGTCCGAAAGTTGACACCCCGTCCGCCCCGGAAAGCCCCGGCAGGCCCCGGAGGGCCACCCGGACGGGTCGGCCGGCGGCCCCGCACCGCCTCGCCGAGACTACGACGCCACGAAGACGATCTCCCGTAGGGCACGCGCACCGGCCCGGTCGAGTACCACGGCCGACGCACAGCCGGCCGGCGCCTCCCCCGCACCCGCCAGCCTGCGGCGCAGCCGCCGGGCGGACTCGCGGTGCCTCGCGAAGGCGTACGCGGAGACCCGCTGCCCGCGGGCGTGCTGACCGTCCCTGGCCTCGTCGGCGCTGGCGTCCAGCAGGATCAGGTGCACCCGCCGCCCCTGCCGGGCCGCCGCCCGGACGAGCCAGCCCCGCACCCAGGGCAGCGCCCCGCAGTCGTGCACCGCGAGCGGGCCGCCGTCGAGCACCGCGCGGCGCAGCCGCCGGTAGTGCGCGGCCCGGACCAGCGGCCGGTAGACGAAGTACGGCAGCCAGCCGGGCAGCCGGGCGGCGTACTCGGCCCGCACCTGCTGGGAGTCGACCAGCCGGGCGGTGATGCACCGGCGCATCAGGGTGCTCTTGCCGCTGCCGGGCAGGCCGGAGACGACCAGCAGGTCGTCGGCCCGGTAGTGCAGCGCGGCCGGCGCCGGCCCGGGACCGCTCTGCCGCAGGTCGTGCAGTCCGCGCGGGCGCAGCACCGGACCGGGCGGACCGGGCGGACCGCCCGCCCGTGCCGGGACGCCTCCGCCGGCGGATCGCGGCACGGGCACCTGGGCCCCGGGCAGGCCCGCTCCGGACGGTCCCGTGCCGGTGGGCCCCGCCCCCGGCACCGTCGTCTTCGCCACCGGCACTCCCCCCTGACTCCCCGGCCTCCGCCTTTCGAAAGAGCCTGCCCTCCTCCAAGAGGAAGTAAAGACTAGTGGTCAGCGGCGGTCCGGCCGAGTCCCTTCACCGTCCGCTCACAGCACCGCGCCGCCGCCACCCGGGCGCCGGCGGCCGGTGACGCCGGGCCTGCGACGGGGGTGACGGCGGCGACGGGGGTGACGGGGGCGCCCCGGGGCGACGGCAGCGCGGCGGACGTCCGGGCCGGTCAGCCCAGCTGCGGCGCGACCCGGGAGGCGATCAGCTCCAGGTGGTCCAGGTCGTCCAGGTCGAGGATCTGGAGGTAGACGCGCCCGGTGCCGACGGCGGCGTAGCGGCCGAGCTTCTCCACCACCTCGTCCGGCGTGCCGGCCAGGCCGTTGGCCTTCAGTTCGCCGACCTCGCGGCCGATCGCGGCGGCCCGGCGGGCCACCTCGGCGTCGTCCCGGCCGACGCAGGCGACCAGGGCGTTGGAGTACACCAGGTCGTCGGGCTGCCGGCCGGCCTGCTCCACGGCGGCTCGGACGCGCCCGAACTGGGCGGCACTCTCCTCCACCGAGGTGAACGGCATGTTGAACTCGTCGGCGAAGCGGGCGGCCAGCGCCGGGGTGCGGGTCGGGCCCGTGCCGCCGACCAGGACGGGGATCCGCTCCTGGACGGGCTTGGGCAGCGCCGGCGAGTCGGTCAGCCGGTAGTACCGCCCCTCGAAGTCGAAGGTGTCGCCGGGCTTGGTGGCCCAGAGGCCGGTGACGATCGCCAGCTGCTCCTCCAGCCGCCCGAACTTCTCCTTCGGGAAGGGGATGCCGTACGCGGTGTGCTCCTCCTCGTACCAGCCGGCGCCGAGGCCGAACTCGACCCGGCCGCCGCTCATCGCGTCGACCTGCGCGACCTGGATGGCGAGCACCCCGGGCAGCCGGAAGGTGGCGGCGGTCATCAGGGTGCCGAGCCGGATGGTGCTGGTGTCGCGGGCCAGGCCGGCCAGGGTGATCCAGGCGTCGGTCGGGCCGGGCAGGCCGCTGACACCGCCCATCTTCAGGTAGTGGTCGGAGCGGAAGAAGGCGCTGAAGGTACCGAGCTCCTCCGCGGTCCGGGCGACGCGCAGCAGCGTGTCGTAGCTCGCGCCCTGCTGGGGTTCGGTGAAGATTCGAAGATCCATACGGGCCATTCTGGTACAGAGCATCCCGCGCTCACGGCGGTTCGCCGGACACGGCGGGCGTCGGGGCGGCGAACGGCGGCGGTCCACGGGGTGGCCGGGGCCTCCTCGTGGAGGGTCCCCGGGGTCCGCGGCGGGGTGGCAAAGGTCTCAGCCGGAGCCGCCCGGAGGGCCGTCCGGCTCGCCTACCGTGGACGGATGTTCGCCACGCCCGACGAGTCCCACCGAGGCTCCCCCGACCAGCCCGCCGGCTGTCCGCTGCCCGGGATCGTCGCGGCCTTCGCGCCGCGGCTCGCCGAGTTCGCCCTCCGGCCCGGCTTCGGCGCCGCGGTCGACCAGCACGCCGCCCAGATCCGCGAGCTGCTGTACGCGCAGGGCCCCGAGCTGCTGCCGCTGCCCCTGGACCGGACGGAGCTCTCGGACTACGCGCTCGGCCTCCTGGACGCGCTCGGCGAGACCGGCCGGCTGGAGCCAATGGGGTACGACTACGCGGTGCACCGGCTGACCGCGATCTGCTGGCTGGTGCGCGAACAGGGCCTGCTCACGCCCTGACCGGCCCGGACGCGACGGTCCCCCACACGCCCTGACCGGCCCGGACGGAGCCGTCCCGCACGCGTCCTGACCGCCCTGATCGGCCCGGACGGAGCCGTCCTGCACGCGTCCTGCAGCGGACCGCCGGACTGGGCCGCCCGGGTGACCCGCCCGCCGGCCGCCGGCGGCGTACAGTGGCGGTCCACGGAACGGACGGCGGGGCGGGGCGGTACAGGTGAGCAGGAACGACGCGTCGGGCACGGTCAGAACCGGCCGCGAGGCCAGCGCGGGCGGGCACCGCGCGCTCGTCTGGCGCGAGCTGCCGGAGCGGCCGGCCGCCGCGGTGCTGGTCCTGCACGGCGGCGAGGAGCACAACCTCTCCCGGCCCGGCCCGCTCAACCTGCCCGGCCTGCGGATGTACGGGTTCCTGCGCGCGCTGCGCCACGAGACGACGGGCGCGGGAGTGGCGATCGGCACCGTCCGCTACCGCCACCGGGGCTGGAACGGCGAACGTGCCGACGCCGCCCGGGACACCACCGCCGCGCTCGGCGACCTCGCCGAGGAGCTCGGCCACGTGCCGACCGTCCTGGTCGGCCACTCGATGGGCGGCCGGGCGGCCCTTCGCGCGGCCGGGCACCCGAACGTCACCGGCGTCATCGCCCTCGCCCCCTGGTGCCCGCCCGAGGACCCGTGCGAACAGCTCGCCGGCCGGGACGTGCTGATGCTGCACGGCGACCGGGACAAGATCACCTCCCCCGCCGAGACCCTCGGCTTCGCCACGCGGGGCCGGGCGGCCGGTGCCCGGGTCTGCGGCTACACCGTGACCGGCAGCGGCCACGCCCTGCTCCAGCGGATCGGCGACTGGCACCGCGCCACCGCCCGCCTCGGCGCCGGACTGCTCGGCCTGCGCGACCTCCCCGCCGAGGTCACCGCCGCGCTCGCCCTCCCGGCCGACTCCCCCGACGCGCTCACCCTCGCCCTCCCCGCCCACCCCCGCACGGCGCCGCCCCGCCGCCCCGCCCCGGTCCTCCCGACCGACGCCTGAACCGGCGGCGCGGAGTGCGCCGGGCGCCCGGCGGGAGTCCTCAGGCGCGCCCCAGGAGCCCGCGAACGTGCGCCTCCACCTGCTCGCGGTCGTAGCCGCGCCACACGATCTTGAACCGGGGCGGCTGCGCGGGCGCCTCCCCGGTCTCCAGAGCGGCGAGGAAGCCGTCGACCTGGCCGCGGTCGTAGCCCCGCCGCACCAGGTCGAAGCCACGGAAATCGGACGGTCCGGACGCTGTCGCCATGGTGCCGACCACCCCTCCACAGGTGTCCCCCGCGAAATCTGATGGAGCGCCATCCGCGGTGCTGGCTAGATTGTCCGCCATGGTAACGACCTCAGACCCGGCCGACTGGCGCACGGCCAACCGAGCGAACTGGGACGAGCGCGTCCCGATCCACGTCGCCGGCCGCTTCTACGACGTCCCCTCCTTCGTCGCGGGCGGCGACACGCTCCAGGACTTCGAGCTCACCGAGGTCGGCGGCGTCGGCGGGAAGAGCCTGCTCCACCTCCAGTGCCACATCGGGTTGGACACCCTGTCCTGGGCCCGCCGCGGAGCGACCGTCACCGGCCTCGACTTCTCCGCACCCGCCGTGGAGGTGGCCGGCGACCTCGCCGCCAGGATCGGCGCCGGCACCGCCCGGTTCGTCACGGCGGACGTGTACGACGCCGTCGAGGCCCTCGACGGACGGGCCTTCGACATCGTCTACACCGGCCGCGGCGCCCTGTGCTGGCTGCCGGACATCAACCGGTGGGCGCGGACGGTGGCGGCCCTGGTCGCTCCGGGGGGCTTCCTCTACCTGGCCGAGTACCACCCCGTCGCCGACGTCCTCGCCGAGGACGGCCGCACCGTCGAAGACGACTACTTCCGCCGCAGCCCCATGGTGTTCGACGAGCCCGGCACCTACGCCGACCCGGACGCCGCGACCACCGCCAACCTGACGTACGAATGGCGGCACGGCGTCGGCGACGTCGTCAGCGCGCTGACCGCCGCCGGCCTGCGCCTGGAGTTCCTGCACGAGCACGACGGCGGCCACTTCCGCCTCCCCGACGGGCGGGGCGTCCCGCTGGTCTACTCACTCCGGGCCACGAAGCCGGAGGGCACCACGAAGGCGGGGTGACACCCGCCCCACCGTGCCGGCCGTTGCCCGGCCGTCGTGCGCGCACCCGCCGTTACACAGCCGATGAGCGGCCGATGGGTGCCCGTGACACGACCGGCCGGGGACCGCGACACCCGCCTCCTACCGTCACTGACGACGCCCCGGCCGAACCCGGCAGGGGCGGACCACGACGAAGGAGACACACCGCATGACCAGGAGCCGTACCCACCGCTTTGCCGCCCGTCGGGGCCTGGCGGTCTGCGCCCTCACCGGGGCCGCGCTGCTGACCACCGTCACCGGTGGAACGGCCTGGGCCGACGGAGGCACGAAGCCCACCCCGGCCCCGGCCCCGGCGTCCGCCGCCCCCAGCGCGCCCAACGCCCCGGCCGTCAACGGCGCCGCGCCGACCGCCGCCCCCCAGCCGTCCCGCCCCGGGGCACCCGCCGTCGCGGGCTCCGGCAACGGCACCGTCAGCACCGCGACCCCCGCCGCGCCGGCACCGGCCGGGGGTGGCGCGCCGCAGGTCCGCGAGGTGCCCAAGGGCGCGGCCCAGGCCGGGGACGGCTCCGGCTCGGCCGGCGACTCCGGCCTCATGCTCGTCGGCGGCGGCACCGTGGCCGCCGTCGGTGCCGGGGCGCTGGGCTTCGCCCTCCTGCGCCGCCGCTCCGGTGCGCGCGGCTGACACCGGTTCCGGGCCCTCCGGGCACCCCGCCGCCCCGCCCCCGCACGGTCACGTGCCGGGGTGGGGCGGCGGGCCCCTGCCGGACGACGGGAGGCCTGGAACCGGCGAGGCGGCGGACCGGGCGGCACGGACGGACCCCGCGGGGCGCGGCGGTCACCGGACCGGCCGCCGTGGGAGGCGCCCCGGGGCCCACCGCGGGCGCCCGGCCTCCAGCCCGGCCGTGGACGGGCTGCGCCGGACCGCCTTCGGAGCGGCCGGCCTGCTCTGCCTCGTCCTCGGCACCACCGTGGCACTGTCGGGCCGGCACACCCCCGTGGTACGTGTGGAACCCTCCGTGCACAACGCCGCCGATCCGCCCGCGACGCCCGCGAAGGGCGCCGGCACGGGCACCGGCACGAGCGCACCCGCGGTACCCGCGAGCCCGCGGCCCTTCGCCGCCTCCCCGCCGACCAGACTGCTCGTCCCGGCGGCCGGCGTGGACGCCCCGGTCGTCGGACTCGGCCTGAACGCCGACGGCACGGTCGAGGTGCCGGCCGCCGACCGGGGCGGCGAGGTCGGCTGGTACCGCAACGGTCCGACCCCCGGCGAGACCGGCCCCGCCGTCCTGATCGGGCACTACGACACCGCGCACGGCCCGGCCGTCTTCCACACGCTGCCGAAGCTCCGCCCGGGCGACACCATCCAGGTCCGGCGGGCCGACGGCAGCACGGTCGACTTCCGTGTCCGCACGCTGTTGCAGGCCTCGAAGGACCAGTTCCCGACCGAGACGGTCTACGGCGACACCGCGGCGCCCGAGCTGCACCTGATCACCTGTGGCGGCCGGATCGGCCCGGACGGCCACTGGACCGACAACATCATCATCCTGGCGGACCTGGCCACCAAGGCCGGGTGAGAGGGGAGGCCGGGGCCGGGCCGGCCGTCGGCGTGTCACGGCCACCCCGGCCACCCCGGCCACCCTGGCCAGCCCGACCGCCTCGACCGCCCCGGCCGCCCCCGGTTCCGTCCGCAACCATCCGGCCGCGGGCGGAACCGGGGGCTCCTGTTCGGACGACCTAGTCACCGTGGACGCACCGGCGCATCGCCGCAGATCAAGAGGAAGGCCACGGACCGTGGCAGCAGCATTGACGGCCCGGCTGCGGGCCGGTGTGCCGTCCCTGGCCGGTGCGGCCGTCGCGACTGCCGGGCTGGCCGCGCTCCTGGCCGGTTGCGCGACGCCCGGCGAGCTGCGGGACAACGGCGTGACGGCACGGGTGACCCCGCCCACGGTGCCCCAGCCGCTCTGGCCGGACCTCGCGGCGGCTCCGTCCCCAACCTCAAGCGGCCGTGCCACCGAGCCGCCGCCGCAGCCAGTCCCGGACGTCACCGCGCCGGGCCAGGACCTCACGGCGCTCGACCTCCGCACCCTCCTGGCCAAGGACCCCGGGGTGACGGCCGACGAGCGTCGCGCCCTCGACGGCTGCCCCGGCTGCGAGCTCCGCAGCCCCGAGTTCCGCGACCTCACCGGCGACGGACGGCCCGAGCTGGTCACCGCGGTCGGCACGGCCACGGCGGCGGTGCTGCACGTCTACACCCTGACCGGGGACCGCGTGCTGCCGGTGCTGCGGGTCCAGGTGCTGAAGGGCTTCAGTGCGAAGACGGTCGGCTCCGACCTGTGGGTGGACGAACCGACCTCCGTCTCCGCCCAGACCAGAAGCCACTACGGCTGGGACGGGGTCCGGCTCAGCCTGCTGGAGCAGAAGCTGGAGGGGATCGGCCCGATCCCCGGCCCCGCCCAGGGCAGCACCGACCCTGCGGTGACGTCCTCCGCGACACCCGGCGCACCGCCCGACCCGGCCCGCCCGTCCGTCCGACCGACCGCCGTGCCGGTCCCCCCGGGCCGGACCGTCGCACCCGGGAACGGCACCGGCGGTGCGGGCACCGTCCCCCGCACCGCCACCCCCGTCCCGGCACCGCCCGCCCGTCCGACCTCAGCCCCGGAAGCGAAGCCATGAACGCCGCAGTTCCGCCCGCCCACCCGCACATCCTGATCGTCGAGGACGACGAGGTGATCCGGGAGGCCACCCGGATGGCCCTGGAGCGGTACGGCTTCCCGGTCTCCACCGCCGCCGACGGACTGGAGGGGCTGGAGGCGTTCCACGCCGTCCGCCCGGACCTGCTGCTGCTCGACGTGATGCTGCCGCTCCTGGACGGGGTCGGCCTCTGCCGGCGGATCCGCGAGGAGAGCCAGCTGCCGATCCTGATGATGTCGGCGCGCACCGACCCGGTCGACGTGGTCTCGGGGCTGGAGGCCGGTGCGGACGACTACGTCGTCAAGCCGTTCGAGAGCGCGGTGCTGGTGGCCCGGATCCGGACGGTGCTGCGCCGGGTCCGGGTGGTGCCGGCCACCGAGGCCGCGCCGCCCGTCCCGGCCGTTCCCACCGTCGCGGTCGCCGCAGCCCCGGCAGTCGTCCCGGCGCCGGCCGGCGTCCCGGGCTCGGCGACGGCACCGGTCGAACCCGCGCCTCCCGGGGCGCCCGCGGCTCCCGCCGAATCCCCGGCGCGGACGGTGCGCAGCCTGGACGGGATGGAGGTGGACACCGACAGCATGGAGGTGCGGGTGCACGGCCGGCTCGTCCCGCTCACGCCGACCGAGCTGCGGCTGCTGCTGGAGTTCACCGCCGCACCCGGCATCGTGCTGGAACGGTCCAGCCTGCTGGAGCGGGTCTGGGACTACGAGTGGGGCGCCGACACCCGGGTGGTGGACGTCCACGTGCAACGGCTGCGCGCGAAGATCGGCGCCGGCCGGATCGAGACGGTGCGCGGGTTCGGCTACAAGCTGCGGCGCCCGGCATGACGCTGCGCCGTCAGATCGCCACCGCCGTCGCCGCGATCTCCGTCCTGGTCGCGGTCACGGTCGGCCTGCTGGTCCACCAGGCGATGGTGCGCCAGCACATGGACCAGGCCCGGGCGTCCGCGCTGGCCGCGCTGGAGTCGTCACTCGGGGCGTACAAGCGCGGCGAGGTCGCCGGCCAGGGCGCCGCGGTGAACGACCCGGCGTTGCCGGAACGGCTCCGCAGGCTGGTGGCGGACAGCCGGCAGGGGTCCCTCCTGGCGGCCGGGCCGCAGGGCGAGGCCATGTGGGCGGCCGGCCCGGTCCAGGACGGGGTGCTCTCCGTCCGGGTGGACTTCGCGCAGGACCGGCAGGCCATCGCCGACCTCGACCGGATCATCCTGATCACCGTCACCGCCTCGGTCTTCACCACGGTGCTGGGCGGGGTGCTGGTCGCGGACCGGATCAGCCGCCGGCTGCGGACCGCCGCGGCGGCCGCGCGCGGGATCGCCGGCGGGCGGACGGACACCCGGATCGGTGAGCTCGTCGACGGGCGGGACGAGGTCGCCGACCTCGCGGCGGCGGTCGACTCGATGTCCCGGGCGCTGCACCGCCGGCTGGAGGACGAGCAGCAGTTCACCGCGGACGTGGCGCACGAGCTGCGCACCCCGCTCACCGGGCTGGTGACGGCGGCCGAACTGCTGCCCCCGGGCCGGCCGACCGAACTGGTCCGGGACCGGGTGCAGGTGTTGCGTTCGCTGGTGGAGGACCTGTTGGAGGTCTCCCGGCTGGACGCCGACGCCGAGACGCCGTACCTGTCGGCGGTGCCGCTCGAACGGGCGGTCCGCCGCACCGTCGCGTTGACGGGGCTGGCCGTGACGGTGACGGGCGAGGCCGATGCGGTGGTCCGCACCGACCTGCGCCGGCTGGACCGCATCCTGGGCAACCTGCTGGTGAACGCGGACCGGCACGGCAGCGGCCCCGTGCTCCTGGGTGTGGACGGGTTGCGGATCACCGTGCGCGATCACGGCGCCGGCTTCCCGGAGGACCTGTTGCGGCGCGGACCCCAGCGGTTCCGGACCGGTGCGCGCGAGCGCGGGCGCGGCCACGGGCTGGGCCTGACGATCGCGCAGGGCCACGCCCGGGTGATCGGAGCGGCCCTGACGTTCGCCAACCACCCCGACGGCGGCGCGGTGGCGACCCTGCTCCTGCCGGCCGCGGCGGAGCACGACGGGACGGAGCAGGACGGAACGGAGCACGACGGGACGGAGCGGGTCAAGGCGGAGCGGGTCGAGGCGGAGCGGATCGGGCCCGACGGCGAGGAGTCGCGGGGCTCCTGGCACGGGAACCACTAGCAGCCCTACCAGGTCGAGGGTGCCGCCGCCGAGAACGGCCGCGCCCCGTCGATCCGGGACACCTTCTGCCGAAGGACGACACGCCCGGAGAACGTGTCCGAGGGCCGGGTCCGGGCCCGGACCCGCCGTGGGAGCGGCCGGTTCGGCCCGGCCCCGGCATACGATCGGCGCATGTCCACGCGATCCGCTTCCTTGTCGTCCGCGAAGTCCGCGAAGTGCACGAGGTCCACGAGGTCCACGAGGTCCACGTCGTGCGAGTCGTCCGTCTCGTCCGCGTCGTCCACGTCGTCCTCGTGGGCGCTCTGGTCCAAGGACTCCGTCCTGGCCGTCGCCTCGGTCGGCTCGGCCCTGTCGATCGGATCGGTCGGCTCCGTGCTCTCGGTGGGCTCGGTCGGCAGCGTGCTGTCGGTCGGTTCGGCCGGCTCGGCGCTCTCCGCGCTCTCCGCCGGCTCCTGGTTCAGCCTCGGCTCGCTGCTGTCCGCCAACTCCCGCTGGTCGGTGCTGTCCTGGCGGTCACGGAACGGGCTGATGGCTGCCGGCGTGGTCGCGGCCGTCGCGGGAGCCGCTCTCGCCGGCGGCTCGTTGTCCCGGCGGGGCGCCCGGCGCGGGGGGCGGTGACGCGTACCGGCGGCACGGCGGCCGCATCCGTCTGACGCCACCGCCCGCGATCACCGGAGCCCCCGGTGGCCGCGGGCGGTGGCGTTCCGGCGCAGCGGCGGGGTGCCGGTCCAGCGGTGGCGTACCGGCGCAGCGGCGGGGTGCCGGTCCAGCGGTGGCGTACCGGCGCGGCGGTGGCTTTCGGGCGCGGGGGTGCATCGGCCCGGCAGCCCCGGCGGCGGTCCCGGGTCGGCCCGGCTCCGGCCCGGCGGTCGGTCCACGCCGGTGGCAGTTCGGCTCGGCCGAACGCTCTTTCCGCAGGTGGGAAGGGGTCTCGACAGGGCGTCAGGTGGCGTAATGCGGTGGCAACGAAAAACCTGCTGGTAGGGCCCTATGGTTCAGGCCGAACCCGACCCCGAGGCCCGGAGCAGTGCCGATGACCAGCGAGAGCCCCAACCCTGCCGGTGCCCGGCGGCTGCGCGCCGACCGCGCCCGGCAGGTCGCGGACGTCCTGCGCCGGCAGGTGCTGAGCGAGGCGTACCGGGACGGCCAGCTTCCGCACGAGGACAGGCTGGCCGAGGAGTTCGGCGCCTCGCGGAACACCATCCGGGAGGCGCTGGACCTGCTGCGCGGCGAGGGCCTGGTCCGCCGGGTGCCCGGCTCGGGGACGCTCGTGGTGGCGGAGAAGGTGCCGCACGGACTGAACCGGCTCCAGGGCCTCGCCGAGACCCTGCACGAGCACGGCGAGGTGACCAACGAGGTCCGCGCCTTCGGGCCGGTCCGCGCGCCCGGCCCGGTCGCCCGCCGGCTCGAACTGCCCGAGGGCTCGGACGTGGTGTACGTGGAGCGACTGCGCCGTCTCAACGGCCTGCCGCTCTCGCTCGACCTCACCTACCTGGCGCCCGACATCGGCGCCGGGCTCGTCGCGGAGGACCTCGCCGGCCAGGACATCTTCCGGCTCATCGAGGAGGTCACCGGCCGGCCGCTCGGCCGGGCCGACATCACCCTGGAGGCGGTCAACGCCGACCCGCACTCCGCCACCGTTCTCGAAGTCCCCCGCGGTTCCGCCCTGTTGATGCTGGAGCGGCTGACCGCGCTGGCCGACGGACGCCCCGTGGACCTGGAGTACGTCCGCTTCCGCGGCGACCGGATCACCATGCAGGGACGGCTGCTGCGCGACACCCCCTGAGGAGGAACCCGTGGCGCTCGCCGACCACCGTTCCGACGTGCCCGTGACCATCGACGCCTCGCTCTGCATCGACGGCTGCACGCTGTGCGTCGAGATGTGCCCGCTGGACTCGCTGGCCATCGACCCGGACAGCAACAAGGCCTACATGCACGTCGACGAGTGCTGGTACTGCGGACCGTGCGCCGCCCGCTGCCCGACCGGCGCGGTCACCGTCAACATGCCCTACCTACTCCGCTGAGGATCCGTCAGATGTCGTACACCGCACGCCCACTCAGATTCCTCCTGGCGGCCGCGACGCTGGCCGCCGAGGCCGCCTGCTCGTCCTCGGCCGGAGCCGGCGGCGCCACCGTCGAGGTCGTCGTCGGCTACCAGTCGAAGACCATCAACACCGTGACCGCCGGCACCCTGCTGCGCGCCCAGGGCTACTTCGAGCAGCAGCTCGCCGAGCAGGGGCGCACGGACGGGAGGACGTACAAGGTCACCTGGCAGGACTACGACTCCGGCGCGCCGATCACCGCGCAGATGCTCGCCGAGAAGACCGACATCGGCTCGATGGGCGACTACCCGCTGCTGATCAACGGCTCCCGCGCACAGGAGGCCGGCGGGCCCGGCACCCGGCTGGTCTCGGTGACCGGATACAACCTGCTCGGTGCCCTCAACTCCGTGGTGGTTCCGAATACTTCGAGCGCGCACACACTGGCCGACCTGAAGGGGCGGAAGGTCTCCACCTCGGTCGGCTCCGCCGCCGACGGCACCCTGGTCCAGGCGCTCGCCAAGGCGGGCGTGGCCGACGCCGAGATCCAGAAGCAGAACCAGCAACCCGCCGTCGGCGCCTCGGCGTTGAAAGCCGGCGGGGTGGACGCGCTGGCGCAGTTCGTGGCCTGGCCCGGCGCGGTGGTCTTCGCCGGCGACGGCCGGCTGCTGTACGACGGCGCCGCGCTCGGCCGGCCGACCCTGCACGGCGTGGTGATCCGGCAGAAGTACGGCACCCAACACCCGGAGGTGGTACGGGCCTTCCTCCGCGCCCAGGCGGAGGCCACCCGGTACCTGAACGAGCACCCGCTGGACGCGAGTCGGAAGGTCGCCGAGGCCACCGGCCTGCCGCCCGAGGTGGTGCACCTCTACAACGGCCCGAACGGCATCGCCACCTTCGCCACGCCGCTGGACCCGAAGCTGCTGGACGCGCTGCGCGAGGACGTGCCGTTCCTGCGGTCGGTGGGCGTGCTGAAGGCGCTGGACGTCGAGAGGTTCATCGACCCCTCCTACCAGCAGCAGGCCGCGCTGCCCGAGATCGCGCCGGCCCGGATCACCGGCACCGACCCGGTCTGCGGCCGGCCCGTCGGGGACCCGCGGCTGGCCGGCGAGATCTGGTACGACGGCGAGGAGACCACCCGGCCCGCCGCCGACCCCGGCTGCCTGCTGCGCGCGCTGAAGAACCCGGCGGGGAAGGTGCGCGCCGCGTACGTCCCCGACGCCGCCACCGGCACCCGCTGGTTCGCGGACAAGGACTGGTGGGTGCGGGACGCCGCCGCGCTGCTGCCGTTCACCACCGAGGACGGTGCGAAGGCCTATCTGGCGGCCCACCCCGGCGCCCGGCAGCTCTCGTACCAGGAAGCGCTGGCCGCGTCATGACGCCCGCACGACGGCTGGTCCGGGCCGGTTCACTGCTCGCGTTCGTCGGTCTCTGGCAGCTGCTGACGGCGCAGCGGGTGCAGTGCTGGGTGCGGTTCGACCACCTGCCGACGGCCGTCCAGGTCTGGCAGGCGTTCGCCGCGCGGCTCGGCACCGCGGAGTACTGGCAGGACCTCACCGAGAGTCTGCGGCGGATCGGCTGCGGCTTCCTGCTGGCGGCGCTGCTCGGGGTGGCGGCGGGGGTGGTGACCGCCCGCTCCCGCTGGGCCTCGGACCTGCTCGGGCCGGTGCTGGAGGTGGTCCGGCCGGTCCCGGCGATCGCGCTGGTACCGGTCGCGATCATGCTCTTCCCGGAGAACGAGCAGGGCATCGTGTTCATCACCTTCACCGCCGCGTTCTTCCCCGTGCTGGTCGCGACCCGGCACGCCGTTCGGGCCGTGCCCCCGCTCTGGGAGGACGCCGTCCGGACCATGGGCGCCGGGCGCGGGCGGGTGCTCCGGAGCGTGGTGCTGCCGGGCGCGCTGCCGGGCGTGGTCGGGGGCCTGTCGGTGGGGATCGGGGTGGCCTGGATCTGCGTGATCTCGGCCGAGATGGTCTCGGGCCAGTTCGGCGTCGGGTACCGGACGTGGTCCGCGTACACGGTGCTCGACTACCCGGGGGTGTTCGTCGGGATGGCCACCATCGGGCTGCTGGGCTGGGCCACCTCGGGCGCGGTCGAGCTGCTCGGCCGTCGGCTCACCTCCTGGCTGCCGCCGGCCCGGGCGGGCGCTCCCACGGCGCCGGCCCGTACGGAGCCGGCCGGGCCGGCCACCGTCACGGCGGTCGCGCCCGGACGGCAGGAGGCGAGGGTATGAGTCTGCGGCTGACCGCCCGGGGCCTGCGCCTCGGCCACCCCGGGCACCCGGTGCTCGACGGCGTGGACCTGGACGTCGCGCCGGGCGAGGTGCTGACCGTGGTCGGAGCCTCCGGCGGCGGCAAGTCCACCCTGCTGCGCGCCCTGGCCGGGCTGCTGCCGCCGCTCGGCGGTGAACTGCTCGCCGACGGCGATCCGTTGCGCGGCCCCGGCGCCGAACGGGCGCTGGTCTTCCAGGAGGACGGCCTGCTGCCCTGGAGGAACGTCCGGCGCAACGTCGAACTCCCGCTCGCCGTCCGGCGGTTCCCGCGCGCGAAGCGGAGCGCGCCGGTCGCCGACTGGATCGGCCGGGTGGGCCTGGCCGGGCTGGAACGACGGCTGCCGCGCGAACTCTCCGGCGGACAGCGGCAACGGGTGCAGCTCGCCCGCGCCCTGGTCGGCGCACCGCGGGCGGTCCTGATGGACGAGCCGTTCGGCGCACTGGACGCCCGGACCCGGTCCGAGATGCAGCAACTGCTGCTCGGCGTCCAGGAGAAGGAGCGTTGCACGGTCGTCTTCGTCACCCACGACGTCGACGAGGCGCTGCTGCTCGGCGACCGCGTCGCCGTCCTCGGCGGCGGGACGGTCGCGGCCGTCCACGACGTCCCGTACGCCCGCGACCCCGCCGCCCGCACCGAACCGGCCGTCCGCGCGCTGCGCGCACTGCTGCTGTCCCAACTGTCCGGCGCCGGCCGCCGGACACCCGAGGAAGGTTCCCGATGAAGATCCCCGACCTCGCCGAGGCCCGGCGGCTGAGCTGCGACGTGCTGGTGGTCGGCGGTGGCACCGCCGGCTCGATGGCGGCGATCAGCGCGGCCGAGGCCGGGGCGGACGTCCTGCTGCTGGAGAAGGCGCACGTCCGGCACTCCGGCGCGCTGGCGATGGGCATGGACGGCGTCAACAACGCCGTCGTCCCCGGCCGCGCCGAGCCGGACGACTACGTCGCCGAGATCACCCGCGCCAACGACGGCATCGTCGACCAGCGCACCGTCCGGCAGACCGCCACCCGCGGGTTCGCGATGGTGCAGCGGCTGGAGCGGTACGGGGTGAAGTTCGAGAAGGACGAGCACGGCGAGTACCTGGTCCGCCAGGTGCACCGCTCGGGCAGCTACGTGCTGCCGATGCCGGAGGGCAAGGACGTCAAGAAGGTGCTGTACCGGGTCCTGCGGCAGCGCCACATGCGCGAGCGGATCACCATCGAGAACCGCGTCATGCCGGTCCGGGTGCTCACCTCCGGCGGCCGGGCCGTGGGCGCCGCCGGATTCGACACCCGCAGCGGGGAGTTCGTCACCGTGTCGGCCGGCGCGGTGGTGCTCGCCACCGGCCCCTGCGGCCGGCTCGGCCTGCCCGCCAGCGGGTACCTGTACGGGACGTACGAGAACCCGACCAACGCCGGGGACGGCTACGCGATGGCCTACCACGCGGGCGCGGAGCTGAGCGGCATCGAGTGCTTCCAGATCAATCCGCTGATCAAGGACTACAACGGGCCCGCCTGCGCGTACGTCGCCAACCCCTTCGGCGGCTACCAGGTGAACCGGCACGGCGAACGGTTCGTCGACTCCGACTACTGGTCGGGGCAGATGATGGCCGAGTTCGCCGCCGAGCTCGGCTCCGACCGCGGCCCGGTCTTCCTGCGGACCACCCACCTGCCCGAGGAGAGCGTCCAGGCGCTGGAGTCGATCCTGCACACCACGGAACGGCCCAGCCGGGGCACCTTCCACGCCGGGCGGGGGCACGACTACCGGACCCACGACGTCGAGATGCACATCTCCGAGATCGGCCTCTGCGGCGGGCACTCGGCGAGCGGGGTCTGGGTCGACGAGAACGCCGCCACCACCGTGCCCGGCCTCTACGCGGCCGGCGACCTCGCCTGCGTCCCGCACAACTACATGATCGGCGCGTTCGTCTTCGGCGACCTGGCCGGCACCCATGCCGCGGGCCATCTCCCGCCCGGGCGGGCCGAGTTGCCGCCCGACCAGATCGCGGCCGCGCACGAGCTGGTCTACCGCCCGCTGCGCCGTCCGGACGGGCCGCCGCAGCCGCAGGTCGAGTACAAGCTGCGGCGCTTCGTCAACGACTACATCGCCCCGCCCAAGACGGGCGCACGGCTCTCGCTCGCACTCGAACACGTCGAGCGGATGCGCGGCGAGATCGCCGCGATGGGCGCCCGGACCCCGCACGAGCTGATGCGCGCCGTCGAGGTGGACTTCATCCGGGACTGCGCCGAGATGGCGGCCCGCTCCTCGCTCGCCCGGACCGAGAGCCGCTGGGGCCTCTACCACGAGCGCGTCGACCACCCCGGACGGGACGACGAGCGCTGGTTCAGCCACCTCAACCTGCGGAAGAACGCGGCCGGCGCGATGGAGTTCCTCACCCGGCCCGTCGCCCCGTACCTCGTCCCGGTCGACGGCCTGGAGCCGCCCGTCCTCCCGGTGACCGTCCTCGGCGAGGTCCACCCGCTGCCGGTCGGCCGCACCGGCGCGGCCGCACCCCAGGCCCCGGTCCGCGGCTCCGCCGACACGCCGGCCTCCCCACGCCTGCTCGACCTGCTCAGGCTCGCCGAACTCCAGCCCGGGGCAGAGCAGTTGGCGCCCTTCCTGGCCGACCCGGCCGCCGAGGTCCGGCGCACCGCGGTCACCGTGCTGACGGAGACCGCGCCGGACGGCACCGGCCCGGCCCTCGCGCGGGCGCTGGACGATCCGGACGCATCCGTCCGGGCGGCCGCGGTGGCCGGGCTGCGCGAACTGGCCGAGGTGCTGGACGCCCCGCTCGGCGCGGCCCTCCTCCCGGCGGCGGCCTCGTCCGACCCGGTGGTGCGGGCCGGGGTGCTGGAGCTGGCCCGGGTGCTGCGGGCCGGGACGGTGCCGCTCTTCGCGGACGCGCTCGCCGACCCGGCCGTCCCGGTACGGCTTCAGGCCGTGCACGGGCTGGTCTCCCTGGACGCGGCCGCCGCCCTCGCCCCCGCCGCCGGGGACGCCGCCCGCGAGGTCCGGGTCGCCGTCGGCGAGGGCCTCGGCACCGTCGGCGAGGGCCTCGGCACCGTCGGCGACCCGGCCGCCGCCGCGGCCCTGCTCCGGCTGGCGGACGACCCCGACCCGCTGGTGCGCGCCGCCGCCCTCACCGGCGCGGCCGGGATCGGCTGCCCGCCCGAACTGGCCGCGCGGGCGGGGGCCGCCGCACAGGACGAGGCGTGGCAGGTGCGCAAGGCGTCCGCCGCGGCCCTGGCCGCCGCCGCACCGCCCGCCGCCGCACCGCCCGCGCCGCTGCTCGGCCTGCTCGACGACCAGGAGGCGGACGTCCGCAAGGCCGCCGTCCGCGCCCTCGCCGCCTCCGCCGCCGACCCCGCCGTCTCCCCGGCCCTCCGGGCCCGCCTCGCCGATCCCGACGCCGACGTCCGTGCCTACGCCCGCCTCGCAATGCGGGCACCCCGGACGCCCCGGACGCCCCGGGCGACGGTGGCCGCGGCCCGGACGGCGCCCTGAGCACCGC
>NZ_JBHJUK010000106.1:0-33233 GCF_042266225.1 Kitasatospora sp. NPDC056181 | reverse complement strand
GTTCCAACGGGCATCTGTGCAACGGCCGCACTCCTGCCACCTGAGCCCCAAGCATCACCGAATGTGGGTAGCCTGGGCACCCAGGAAACCGGCAGCAATTGACTCACTTACGGGTAAAACGCCCAGTTAGAGGGCGTTCGATACTGATTTATGCTGTCGCGAGAGGTTTCGGGCGGAGGTATTGCCC
The DNA here is from genome assembly GCF_042266225.1 of Kitasatospora sp. NPDC056181. Taxonomy (NCBI): domain Bacteria; kingdom Bacillati; phylum Actinomycetota; class Actinomycetes; order Kitasatosporales; family Streptomycetaceae; genus Kitasatospora; species Kitasatospora sp. NPDC056181. Next base: position 33,046 of record NZ_JBHJUK010000106.1, on the reverse strand, counting down.
GGTTCTGTCCGGGCTCGTCGGCGGCCTGCCCGGCGGGCCGCAGGGCAGGCTGTGGGACGTCCGGGGTGAGCCGGTGTGGGGCGGGACGGCGGCGAGGTGGCTCCAGGACGGCTACTGGCGGCCCTGGGGGCGTTGCTGGGGACCGAGGACACGGGCCCGTGCCGGGGCCGAGGGCCCGCCGGGCGGACGACGGGTTGCTCACGGCCGTTCGACGAGTCCGGGTGCGGCCCGGGCGGGCGGGAGCAGCCGGGAGCGAGGTTCCGTCACCAGCAGCCCGTGACGAAAGCACCCGGCGAAGCAGCCCGTAGGCCGACCGGGCTGCCCGCCCCCACACCATTGCCCGGGGGCGGGCAACGCGCGCAACGGCCAGTAGCCGGGCGGGGTGGTCGCCGCCGGCCGCCGACACGGCAGCCCGCACAGCAGCAGGCCCGGAGCAGACGCTGCCCCACCGTGGGGACGGCAGCGGGCCGGGAGCAGCCGGCGGGCGAGGTTCCGTCACCAGTGGCCGGTGACGAAAGCATCCGGCGAAGCCCCGACCCCGCCCGGGAGGCCGGTGCTCCTGGCGGCCGTGTACGAGGCACCCGGCCTGCCACCCCGACCACCCCACCCCCGCAGCGGGGCGGCTTGTCGTGACCTCCGGGTTCCGTCACCGTGAGGTGGTGACGGAACAGCACGGACAACCGCCCTGTGTGCCGGGCCACCGTGCGGACGGCCACTCCCAGGGCCTGCCCGCGGGGGTCAGCCAGAGGCGCGCGCCGGGTCGAGGCGGTCGGACCCCTCCCTCGGGGCCAGGAGCAGGTGCGGTGCGTGGACGCGCCCAACACGCCTACCGCCCACCGCCGATGGCGGGAACGGCTTTCCGCCCCACTCGGGTTCACCGGGGTTCATCGGAGCCCGGCGCCCGGTCAGGCGGTTCGTTCCGCGCCGTAGTAGCCGTGCCGCAGCCGGAACCGCATGGGCTCGGTGCCGTCCGCCTCGATGTGCCCGATCAGCGTCGAGCGCAGTGGCTCGGGCAGTTGTCTGCCATGAGCTTCGATCCATTCGGTGGAGCTGAACAGCCCTGCTGCACCGTCGAGTTGGGCCGGACTCGGGGGGCGTGCGGCAAAGGCGGCAAGGACGAGGTCGGGGTCCTCGGCCAGCAGTTGGCGCTGCACGGCCAGGTCGTACCACTTCAGGCCGCCGGTGGCTTCCCGGGCCGGGACCCCGGCCCAGGCCAGCAGGGCGCGGATCCGCTCGGTCGCCTCGGGGTGGTGGAGCCGGGTGAGGGCGGCGAGGCGCTCCTCGGCGTCGCGCAGTCCACGTGACCAGTCCGTGCGGTCGCGGCCCGAGGGTCGGGCCACGTCCGCGGCCGCCTCGGCCAGGCCGGCCGGTGCGGCCTGGATCCAGCGCGTCCGGCGCTGGTCCTGCGCAGCGTTCAGGGCTGCCAGTTGCTCCTGGACCCTGCGGGATCCGGTCAGGCCCCGCCGGCGGGGCAGGTCGGAGCGTCCGTCGGAGTGCAGGCGCACAGTGGTGGCCGCGCGCCAGCAGTCCGCCGGCAGCTCGGCCACCGCCTCCTGCCGGTTGGCCAGGGCCACTGGTCCGGCGTCGGTGACGACCAGGGCGACCGGCGGGTACCCGGCCCGGGTGTGCCCCGGGTAGGCGCGACACCACCAGTGCACCGCACGGTCGGCCGGTTCCTCGCCGGCGAGGGCCGGGCCGTTGTCCAGGACCTTGACGCGGAATGCGGTGTTGCGGCCGATGCCGGTGACAGGGGACGCCCGAAGGCCGAGTGACCGTCGGTGTCCAAGCCACAAGGCGTTCCGGGCTGCTTCACCGGACCGCTTCGCCCGGTCGGTGTGTCCGAACGGGCGGGCATACTGGCGCCGTGCCAACCGCCGAGGACCCCCACCAGCCCCCTTCCCGTGAGCCGGAGCCAATAGGAACGGGCCGGGCGACACCCGACCCGTTCGAGGGCCTCGTCCTGGACGAGCGTTTCATCGGGGACGCCGCCGTCGAGGAGCCGACCACCCGGACCCGGATGCTCGCCGCGCAGTGGCGGAAGGAGACGCCGGTGGACCCGGGAGGCCGCCGCTGGGCACCCGGGGCGGCCTCCGGCGCGGCCCGCCCAAGGTGGACCCGGCCCGGGCGCCGACGCACCGTGCTGTTCACGGTCACCGCCTTCGCGGCGCTGCTGGCCGTCGCGGCCGGAGCGGACCCGGCCGGTCTGCTGAACGGCAGCGGTCGGTCGGCGCGCGACCCGTGGGCCGTGCCCGTCTCTCCCAGGCCGACCGTGGACGTCGCGCTGCCCGGCGGCGGGGTCTCCGACGGCACCAGGTGCGGCACCAAGGGCTTCCACCACTTCGAACCGGCACCCGCGTCCTTCACCTTCGCCGCCGGACCGCAGTCGGACGCCCCGCTGCCGGGACCACAACTCGTCCTCAGCTCCTACGGGTTCTCACGGACCTCGCAGAAGGACCCCGGGCACTTCACCATCGGTCTGGGGCTCGGCCCGGGCCCCGGCGCCGGCGACCGTGCGCTGGACCTGTCCGCACCGCTCGGCCCGCAGGGCGTGGCGGTGGAGATCGAGGGCCCGGACGGCCTGGTCGCCGGGGCCCACGGGCTCCCGCTGACACCCGACGAAGACGCCCCGTCCGATGCGGGCGGCACCGTCCACGTCGCACCCGAGAGCGGCGCCTCCGTACAGGTCACCCTCCCCGCCGAGGCCCTGTGCCCGGGCGTCGACGGCTTCGCCCTCCAGCAGTTCCTGGTGGCGCCGACCGACTCACACAACACCATCACCGGCCAGCCGCCCTACCGGCTCACGGTCGCCATCTCCGACCCAGCGATCGGCATGCTGCGGCGCCAGACGGGCTCGACGGTGCCCGGCGACGTACTGGCAACCGACAACCGGATACCCCACTGACCGCAGCCACCCGGCCGTGGAAGCCGTCGACGTCGCGCTCGGTCCAGCCGCGGCGCCGTTCCCGCTCCGCCGCCTCCCGCGCCCGGCGGGCCCGATCCGCCTCGGCCCGCTCGACGGCCAGCAGCTCGTCGCCATCCGGGTTGTCGAGCGCGTCGGTGAGGGTGTGGCAGCCGTGACGGCCGAACCGGTGCCACACCGGGGCGTCGGCGCCGAAACGGCGCAGCAGCGGCAGGGTGGTGGCGACGACCGGCAGGGCGCGGTGGTGGTCACGGGCGTGGACGGCGTCGCCGCCGTACTCGGGCGCGTACCAGGCGCCCGCGGAGGCGGTTCAGCAGCCGACGGTGGTCCCACTCGACCTGCTCCGCCTTCTGCTCCGGGGTGAGCGGCTTGCTGCCTGGGCGGCGGGTGCGCTTGCGGCCGGCGCCCGGGCGGCGGGTGGTCCGAGCAGCTCGCCGCGCGCATCAAGGCCCTGTGTCGCCCGACGGCGGTGGCCTTCGGCCTCAACCGTCTCCCCACACCCCACCGCGACCGGGGAGTGGTCTCTCGGCCGGTCCTACGGCCGGTGGTCGTAGATGTTGAGCCCGCCGGTGATGTCCGAGCCGTCCACCCAGAACGTTCCCGCGTTGCCGAACCGGTCGTAGGCGACGATCTGCGGGGTGAACCACACGTTCGACGTGTTCAGTGGCCCGTTCGGGATGTGCCATCCGTCGCCACCGGTGATGGATTGCACCCAGCTGAAGCACAGGTACCGTTCGGGGTAGGTCCGGTCGTAGATCTTCGCGTAGTCCCACCACTTGTTGACGTCGGGAAAGTTGACCACCTCCCCTTCGCTGCGCCCGTCGTTTCCGACGACGTAGTACGCGGAACCGTGCGGCTCGCGGTACCAGACGTAGCCGCCGTAGAAGTTCTTGCGGTTGCTCTCGGGAGTGATGTGGGAGGAGAAGAACCCGTCGTAGCCGTCCTCGCTGAAGTAGGAGCTCACCGAGAAGGTGACGAAGTAGTTGTCCGCGGACTTCAGGGTCAGGTAGTAGTTCCAGGCGTCCGTCGTCACGTACTTCGTGTTGCCGCCGTACTTGGTCGACGTGTGAGAGTAGTCCCAGGTGATGTCCCCCTTCATGTAGGTCACGGCCGTCCGCGGATTGAGTTTGATTTTTTCCTGGTACGTTCCGTTCAAGGAGCTCTTGATGATGTCGTCGCTGTCAGTCTTGACCTGGACGCCGATCGACTTCGGGCTCACCCCGGGGGCGCAGTACACGTAGAACGTGATCAGCTGGGTCCCGTCATCGCCGTACGAGACTTCGGCGCGCTCGCCGGACAGGCCGGGGGCGGCGGTGAAGGCGTTGGTGGTGTCCGTGTAGCACCAGCCCGAGCTGCCCTTCCAGTTGAGTGTCGACTCGGTGACGTAGTCGATCAGCCACATGCGGTTGAGCAGGTGGGAGAAGTCGACCTCGATGGGATTCCCGTCCTTGCCGGTCGGCGCGACGCTGATCATCACGCCGATCCGGTTCCGCCCGTTCGCGTAGATGTCACATGTCTCGTCGCCGCTCACGAGGATGATCGAGAGCTTCGACACACTCGTCCATGCGGACATGGGTTATCTCCTTCGTTGGTGGGCGATCGCAATCACGGCGACCAGCATGCCCGCCCGCACCGCTTGGCAAGGCCGGTTTCACTCCTTCGGTACCGCCCTTGCCAGCCCCGCGCGAGCCGGCCCACGAGCAAGCCGTTTTGACGCGGCGACGCGCATCACCGATCCGGCGTGGTCCTGTGCAGCCGCGGGAATTCACAGGTGCCGACTGCGGCGCGCTCCGGGCCGCACGGGCCGGGCCGACTCGAGGCCGCGCAGTGCGAGGGCCGCGGCGCGGGTGCGCTCCACGGTGGGGGCGCCCGGGCGGCGGCGTCCGCGCCTGGTCGAAGGTGTCGTCATGCCGAAGGCTCTGCCCACCTCCTCCGGCCGTCCAACCGGGCAGCCACCCGGACGGAGCGGCCCCGGGTCGGTGGGATCGGGAGCTGTCCCGGTCCCACCGACCTCCGATCTGCGTAGATCCCCGAAACTCACCGGGCCCAGGAGCGGAACTCACCGGCTGGAGGGCGAAACTCACCACCGCAGGTCAGCGGGGTGCCCAACCTCCCCACCGCAAATCAGCAGCCTGCGGTGGGAAGCAGCCGGTCAGGAGCGGGGCCACCAGGAACGGGAGCGCTTCGCCTCGTCCCGGCGCAGCCGGCGACAGGCACAGCGGCTAACCATCGGCGTGGCGGACCAGAAGAGCCAGGAGCCCGCCCTGGACCGTGCCGACGGCGCCGATCGGGCAGCAACCCGGGTGGCGGGCGGTCAGATCCGCGTGGTCCCGGCACACAGCCGGGCAAGTCTTCGTCGTCATGCCCCTCGCCCTGCGACCAGCCACCTGTGGACAGCAGCACCGGCCGACCCTCGCCCGCCGCCCGGCACCGCCCCCGCCGGTGGTCAAGAACTGCCCGAACTGCGGAAGCGAGTTCACCCACGAGGCCCGGGTCCGACAGGTCCACTGCTCGCCGCTCTGCCGCCGCGACGCGGAGAAGACCCGCGACCGCGAGCGCGACGGACGACGGCCCCGCCGCCTCGGCGAACCTCTGCTCAACCGGCCCGCGATCGCCGCCGGCCCCGCCAAACCCGCTCTCCCGCCGGCGCCTCGCCCACGAGCCGGCGACACGCTCGCGCCCACCGCGCTCCGCAACTGCCCGCACTGCGACCAGCCCATCACCATCGTCGCGCTGCTGGCTACCCCGGAAGCCGCCCGCCCGACCGTCCCGCAGCCGACCAGCGGCGTCGTCCCCCTGCGCAGGGTCTGACCCGTCAATCGTCAAGGGGGGCGGCCCGCGCTGCGGGCTCCCCCCTTGACGCTGCAGTCGTCGTCAGATGAAGTCGTACAGTCCCAGCAGGCGTTCGAGCTCGGCGACGGCTTCGGCGGCCTCATGAGTTTCCAGCACCTCCTCGGCCGGATGGGCATAGGGACTCCCGCGCCAGACGACATAGCCGCCCTCCGGGTCCACCGTCACGAACGCCGGCGCCGGCTCCCCGTCTCCCGTCCACCAGCGCGGCCCCGTGCTGAAGCAGAGTCGGCCCATGCTGGTGAACGGATAGAAGCGCCCGACCCCACCACCCCGAGCCGCCGAGACCAGAGCAACCAAGCCCACGTGCTCATCACGACGATATGCCTGGTCAATACCTGCCGAACTGTCCAGCTCGAAGTCCCAGGCCGCTTCCAGCGATTCCTCCATCACGCCATGCTCCCGCCGATCCGATCAGCAGAAAAGGACCAAACGCCCACCCCCACTCCCCCAGGCCATTCAAGCCTCAAAGAACTGAGGAGCTGGAGCAGCACCGGCCAGATTCAGAGAGCCTCATCAGCCTGCCCCTCATGCGGGACCAGCTTCGCCATTCCCCTCACGACAGCTGGCGACCGCCCCGGCGGAGCGTGACACATCCACCCAGAACAACAGGTCACACCGGGTGCCTCCATGCCCGGCATCCACCGCTTCCACACGATCCTGCTTCGCTGCCCGCTCGGCCAGGCGCGCGGGGCAGAACTCTCCCCCGGGCGATCCATAGGCGGCGCGGTCGTCCGGGTCGTCGAGCGCGGCGGGCAGGGAGTGCCAGCCGGGGCGGCCGTAGCGCCACCAGATGGCCCCAGCGGGCCGCGGGCGGCCACCCCCGTGGCGGCCGCCCGCCGGCGTACCGGGTCTATGGGTGGTACACCACCTCCGGGAAGGCCTTCGACGGTCCGTCGAGCAGGTTGCCACAGTGCCGGTTGCGCAGGTGGAGGTCGAAGAAGGCGCGCGGGTAGGCCTGCTGGATGAGGACGCCGCGGTCGGGGTCGATGGTGCCGACCAGGGACTGGATCTGCTGCTCGGTCATGCCGAGCAGCCTGCCCGCCTGGGGGATCAGCGTCATGTTGTCGCCGTACGAGGAGTGCACGGCGCCGGTGGCCTGGACGTCGAGGCGCCAGCCGCGCAGGTGGCCCCAGAAGGTCTCGACGTACGGGCTGGCGGCCCGGGTGTAGACGGCGGTCATCATCATGAACGGCCGGTCGATGTCGGTGGTGATGGCGGGGTTCGACTCCATCCGGCCGTCCAGGGTGAGGCCGGCGCGGATGCGCTGGTCGGCGACCATGGCGAGGGCGGCGGCGGTGCCGCCCTTGGACCAGCCGGCGACGCCGATGTTCCGCGCGTCCAGGCCGCCGAGCAGGCCGGCCGGCAGGGCGCGGCCGTCGACGTCGGGGTTGCGTCCGTTGGCGAGGTCGATGACGCGTTCGAGCAGGAAGAGCAGGTCGGCGGCGTAGTCCCTTGGGTACAGCCCCGGGGCGACGCCGTCCCGGGTGACGACGGTCCCGTCCGGGAACTCGGTGATGCCGTCGTGGGTGTGGTCGACGGTGACGACGGCGAAGCCGTGGCTGGCCAACTCCTGGACCACGATGGTGTGGTCGGCGCGGTGGCCACCCGCGCCGTGCGAGTAGAGGACGACGGGCAGCGGCCGGCCGGTCCGGTGGACGGGCGCGCCCTCGTGGCCGGCGGTGAGCGGGGCGAGCGCGGGAGGGAGCGGGAAGCCGACGTCGTCGAGGAAGGCCTTCAGGGCGCCCTCGGCCATCCAGGGGGCGAGCGGGTACGCGTCGGCGTCCGCGGACCGGGCCGGGTACCAGACGGTGGCCATCAGCTCGCGGAACCGTCCGGGCCTGGCGTTCGGGTCGAGCCGGGACTCGTCGCGCAGGTGCAGCGGCACCATGCCCACCGGGAAGGGGCCGGTGGGAGCGGGCAGGGCGAGCCGTGCGGGGGATCCGGTGCCGGAGGATACGGGAGCGGGAGCGGCCGAGGCCGTGCGGGCGAGGCCCAGCGGCGTGACGGCGCCCAGGGCGAGGGCGGTGCCCAGCATGCGGCGGCGGGTCGGTCCGGTACGGCGTGCGACCGGCGTGGTGTCCATCGGCGTGGTGTCCATGCGCGAAACGCTGTCACACGGGGCGGGCGGGCAGCATCAGCCCACTGATTGATCCTCCGTCACCTCTGATTGGCCCAGGGGCTGATGCGGAACGGGTACGGACGGCCGTCCCGGCCCGGGTGAGCCGCTGTGTCCGAGGTACGGGGTGCCCCGGGCCAGGCGGAGGCGGCCTGGCGGCCTTCCGGGACCGCTCGCCCGCCCGCCCCGCCCCGGGCCGTCGAGGCCTTCGGATAGATCGGCGCGCGGCCCCGGCATTCGCGGTGGTGGCGACCGCGTGGGCGCCGGACGGATGCCTACCACTTGCCCGGCTGGCGATGCCTGACGCAAGAGCGGCGGCGCCCGGCGTCCTCGTGACCGCCCCCACCCCCGCGAAGGCCGCGCGGCTGACCCGCACGCAGCTCGCCGCCGCGCTCAAACGGGCCGGCCGCCAGCGGGGCATCGAGGCGGAGGCCGAGCGGCTGCGCGGGGCCTTCCGCCAGGACTGGGCCCACCGGCCCCCGCTGGTCGAGGACGCCCTCGGCCGGCAGATGCTCGCCCTCCTGGGCCGGCTCGCGGCCGCCTGCACCGCCGCCGACGACCTCGCCCAGGCCGTCGAGGAGGTGTCCCGCAGCACCCGGACGCCGAGATCATCTGCAGCTCCCCCGGCCTCGGCACCCTGATCCGGCCGGGGGCTCCGCCGGATCAGGGTGCTGGGTTCCTTCGCGGTTCGTGGTTGCTTCACTGGGCAAGACCGGGTGCCCCGGCCGAACTCCTCTCTGTCAGACGGAGATTGTCGAAAGGTTTTCGGCGGCCTCCGCGGGGCCGCCGGCCGACCTGGCCGGTCCGTTGGAGAACACCTCGTCGACGAGCTGCTGTGTCGTCCTCCGGACCGCCTCGGCCAGGGACATCGCGGCGTCGTCCACATAGTTCAGCAGGGCGGTCAGGGTCGTGCTGCCGTCGGGCGTGCTGTACATCAGTGCCGCATGGCCGGCGATGCCGCCGTTGTGGGTGATGACGGTGCCACCGTCCTCGGTCTCCTGCACCATCACGCCCAGGCCGTAGCCGATCTTGGGGTGCGGCTTGCACATCTCGGCCAGCAGCGGGACCGGCAGGAGCCTGCCGCCCATGAGCGCGGAGATGAACGTGTGGAGGTCCCGGGTGGTCGAGATCATGTCGCCGCCGGTGGAGATCCAGGAGGGGTTCTGGCGGGTGACGTCGACCGTCTTCTGCTCGCCGTCCTCCTCGTACCGGTAGTAGGCGCGGGAGTGCGGCTCGGGGATCTCCTCCCGGGTCTCCGGCAGTTGGGTGCCCGTCAGGTTGAGCGGTCCCAGGATCCGCTCCTGCATCACCTCGGCCAGCGGGCGGCCGGTGACCTGCTCGATCAGCAGCCTGGCGATGACGTAGTTGGTGTTGGAGTAGCTCCAGTCCGTCCCGGGTTCGAAGCGTGCGGGCTTGGACAGCGCGAACCGCACCAGCTCCTGCGGCTGGTAGGTCCTGAAGCGGTTGTCCACCCACTCCCGGCCCGCGGTCGTGGCGGGGATCCCCGGCGCGAACGTCCCGTCGTCGTAGTACTCGCCGGTGAAGTTGAACACCCCGCTGGTGTGCTGCAGCAGCATCCGCACCGTGATCCGCCGGTCGAGCCCGAACCCGGGCAGGTGGTCGGCCGCCGGGTCGTCCAGCCCGATCCGGCCCTCGGCCACCAGTTGCAGTACCAGGGTCGCGGTGAAGGTCTTGGTGGTGCTGCCGATCCGGCCGTGCCCGTCGACCGGCGGCTCGGCGCTCCCGTCCAGCTCGCGCACCCCGGCGTTGCCGACCCACTCGCCGCGCTCACCGTTCACGCGCAGTTGCACCCCGGTGACGCCGGAGTCGATGATCTCGTCGATGGCCTTCTGCAACTGCGGACGGTCCTGCTGCGTGGCGGCCGGCTCGGGGCGATCGGTGAACGACATGGGCATGGCTGTGTGCTCCTTCGGGGGTTGGGTGGCTGGTGGTTGCGGTCGGTCAGAGGCTGCGGGCGGTGATGTCGCCGTACGACGTGGTGGCGCGGATCTCGAGTTCGGCGGTGCCGTTGCTGCGCAGGGAGTTGCTGATCCGGCCGTGGCCGGTACCGGCGTCCAGTGCGGCAGACGCTCCGGCCGCGGCACCGACGGTGATGTCCCCGCTCTGGGTGGAGAGCACGACCACGCCGCGCACGGCCTCGGCGATCCGGCCGGACAACGCAACGCCGGCCACGGCTCTTCATTGCAATGATCAGTGGGTGAACGCTACGGCGGGCAACCGGTCGAACGGACGGGCGGTTAGCAGCCGAGCCGGTCGGCGATCACGCCTGCTTCGCGCACGCGGTTCATCAAGCAGAGCCCCCGCGCCCCGGAAGAGTGCAGTCGGCTCAGGTGCCTCAGGAGAGAAACCGCACCGGCAGGCTTCGCACGCCCCGCAGTAGCACGCTCTGCCGGCGGGGGAGGTCCGCCGGGTCGGCGTCGAGGGTGAGGTTGGGGCAGTGTTCGAGGAGGGCGTGGATGGCGATGGCGGCCTCGGCCCGGGCGAGCGGGGCACCGAGGCAATGGTGGATGCCGTGGCCGAATCCGAGGTGGCCGGGCTGTGCGCGTCGGATGTCGAAGCGGTCGGGCTCGGGGAAGTGGCGGGGGTCCCGGGAGGCGGCGGCCAGTGAGACGAGCACGGTGTCGCCCGCCGGAATGACGGTGCCGCCGATCTGCACCGGTTCGGCCGCGTGGCGGAAGGCGGCGGCGCCCACCGGGCCGTCGTAGCGGAGCGTCTCCTCGATCGCGCCGCGGACGAGGCCCGGGTCGGCGCGCAGGGCGGCGAGCTGATCGGGGTGGGTGAGGAGGGCGAGGACGCTGCCCGAGATGAGATTGACCGTCGTCTCGTGGCCCGCGACGAGCAGCAGGAAGGCCATGCCGAGGAGTTCCTCGGGCGAGAGCGGAGCCGAAGCGGGGGCGGCAGGGCCGTCACCGGGGGCCGACGCGGCGACGAGCGCGCTCATCAGGTCGTCAGCAGGATTGGCCCGCCTGTCCTCGATGAGGGTGGCGAAGTACCCGGTCATGGCGGTGACCGCCGCGCCGGCCGCTTCGGGGGAGGTGGGCGTGACGATCTCGCTGGACCAGCTGTGGAAGTCGTCGTGGTCGGCCGACGGCACGCCGAGCAGTTCGCAGATGACGGTCAGCGGCAGCGGCAGCGCGAAGGAGTGGACCAGATCGGCGGAGCCCGCGGGGATCATCGTGTCGAGCAGGCCGTCGGCGGTCTCCCGGATGCGGGGGCGCAGCGCCTCGATCCGGCCGGGGGTGAACTCGCGTGCGACAAGTGCCCGCAGCCGGGTGTGCTGGGGCGCGTCGGTCTGGAGCATGTTGAGGCCGATGGCGTGGCCGCCGTCGTCCGTCCAGGAGGAGGAGAAGCGGATGTCGTTGCGCAGTCGGTGGTCGGTGAGGGCGGCGCGGGCCTCGTCGCGGGCGACGACCAGCCACACCTCGCCGGACTCGGGAACGAGGATGCGGTGCACCGGTCCCTTCGCGCGGAGCGCGGCGTAGACGGGGTACGGGTCGGTGGTGACGTCGAGACCGGCAGGGGCCAGGTCCTGAAGTGTCGGAGCGGTCAAGGCAGTTTCCTCCCAGGCGGAAAACGGATAGCACTCCCCGTTTCATGGTCCGACCATACCAGTAAACGGGGAGATCTCCCCGGTTGCGGTATCGTGCCTCCATGGACACCGGCCAGAACCAGCCCCCCGCCCGACGGCGCGACGCCCGCCGCAACCGTGAACTGCTGATCGCCGCAGCCCACGAGGTGTACTCCGAGCAGGGCGTCGAGGCACCGCTCGACGTCATCGCCCGTCGCGCCGGCGTCGGCAACGCAACGCTCTACCGGCACTTCCCCACCAAGGCGGCCCTGGTCGAAGAGGTATTCCGGGAGGCCCTGGGCTCGATCAGGGAGGCGGGAGAGGAGGCCCGGCTCGCCGCGAGCCCGTGGGCCGGCTTCACCGGCTATCTGGACCAGGTCTTCGCCCTGCTCGCCGCCGACCGGGGCGCCGGTGACCTGATGACGACGGGGCTGGCGGGTGTGCCCTCGCTGGAAGCCCTGCACCTGCACAACCTTGAGACGGTCACGATGCTGATCGGCCGCGCGCAGGAGGACGGAACGGTACGCGGCGATATCACCCCCGAGGATCTGCTGGTGACCCTGGCGGCCCTGGGGCGGGTCGCCCCGGCGCTGGGTGCCGCCAGCCCCTGCGCCTGGCGCCGCTACCTCGCCCTGTTCCTCGACGGCCTCCGGGCGGAGGCGGCGCATCCGCTCCCCGCGCCATCCCTGACGAGCGCACAGCTGGGTTCCTTCCTGGTGGAGTTGGGTGGACACGCGCAGAAGGGTGACGGGTCACACGCTTGATCGACTGCGGTGTCGGCGAGCGCCTGGTCCAGCCGAAGCAGCACCGCCCGGTGCTCATCGAGCACCGGGCGGTCGCGGGGTGGTGGCCGGCTCTGCCGGAGGGGGCGGAGCGGGGTTCGGCCGGTGAACCCAAGTGCCAGGGCGCCGATCACTGGTTCCGCGTACACGAGGGCGAAGGGGATGTGGGAGTACCAGCGTGCCCGGGCCACGGTGACGACGGCCCACGTCCAGCACGGGCGCAGCGCGGCGTTGGTCTCCCGGGCCTTCTCCAGGCGCCTGCGGGCCTTGGCGGCGGGCTCCTCCTGGCGCTCCTCGTGCTTGTGGTGACAGGGGTGGCAGCGGCTGCCGGGGCGGCGGGTCCCTGTCCGTAAAGCCCGTACTCGTAGGTGCTCTCCTGCTTGGGGACCTGGCCGCAGTCGGCGCAGGCCAGGGTCTGCATGAGCTCCCGGTGGGCCTGGCGGGCCTTCTTGTCCCGGGCCTTCTGGCGCTCGTTGCAGGCGGCGCGGTTGTCCGGGTTGTCCAGCGCCTCGATCAGGGAGTGCCAACCGGGGCGGCCGGAGGGTGCGGGGTACCTGTGGTGGTAGCTGCGGGCGTATCTGCGGGCGTATCTGCGGGCGTATCTGCGGTGGTGCCTACGTGCAGTCCGGATCGGCCGGCCTGCCGGCCGCGGACCAGGCCGCCCAGAACCTCGGGAAGTGGGGAAGTCCGGTGCTGTCCCCAAGTACCGCCGTTCTGCGGTAGATCGTCCAGCAGCGGTATTGATGGAGTCGACCTTCATCAGAACCTCTGGCCCAGGGCGTGGTGCGCACCAGTTCGTCGATGGTGTCCAGAACGAGACGGGGCCGGACCGGCCGCGCCAACCGACAGGCGGGCACCAGCAGGCCGGACGAACAAGCCCTCGACACCACCCCAGACCCGGCCCGCCGGCGGCCGGCCGGGCGGCACCACAGCACCGCCAGCGGACGGGAACGGCCGGCCGGACACCGACCGGACGACGGGACAAGCGACCCCGCGGGCCGGCCGGGCCGGGCCCACGAGCGGGCCGGCGGCCGGAAAGGGCCCGGGCCGCCGCGGGCCGCGGAGCCCGCACGCACCGGGCGCAGCGGCCCGGACACCGGGAACCGGCCCTGCCAGACCGATCGGGCCCTCAACGGGGCCGGCCGGGCAGTACGGGCCCGGCGGGGCAGCCAGTCGGTGCGAGCCCGGGCCCAGCCCGGCAGCCGACGTGGCAATCGGCCACACGGCACCGGACCGGGCGACCGGGACGGTCAAGCAGCGGTGGCCAGGTCCGGCGATCGGTCGGGAAGCCATCCCCGCAGGCGCAGCCCCCGAGCCCGGCGGCCGCACCAGTCGGTGCAGTAGCGGCGGGCCCGGCCCGGGGAAGCGGGCGGTAAGCACGGCGCCGGCGCAGGGCCAGCCGAGCCTCAGCGGGCCGGCGCGCGAGCGGCAGGCAGAGCAGGGGCACAGCAAGGCCGCGGCGAACGGGGCACGGCCAGGGCCGGACGGGCCGGCGGGCAACGGCCGGGAAGGCAGGCGGGGGTGCCGGGGCCCGGGCGGCCGACAGGTGACGTCACCGCACCCCACCGATCGTCCGACCATCGACATATTGCGATGATCGCTCTAAACTCAATGCATGACTGACCGTCAATTACAGGAGCCGACCAGGCTCGTGCTCACCGCACTGGCCGACGCCCCCCGGCACGGCTACGCGATCATCCAAGAGGTGCTCGCCATCTCAGGCGGCGACAGCCGCCTGAGCACCGGCACGCTCTACACCGCGCTCGACCGGCTGTTCCAGCAGGGCCTGGTGCGGATCGAGAGCGAGGAGGTGGTCAGCGGACGACTGCGCCGCACGTTCGCCCTCACCGGCCAGGGGCAGGACGCGCTGGCTCAGGAGGCCAAGCGCCTGCGGGCGGCCGCCACCGAGGCCGAACGCCGGCTGAGCGCCTTCCGTCCGCGACCCGAGGGGGCGACCTCATGAACGACGTCACGACCGGCCACGACACCCCACGGGCGGGCCGCCTGCTGATCGGCCTCTACCCCGCCCGGTACCGCTCCGCGCAAGGCGACGACATCCACGCCACCTTCGCCGAGGCCACTCAGGGCCGGACACGCAGCGCGGTGCTCCGGGAGTACCGCGACCTCGCCACCCACGCCCTGCGGCTGCGGTTGCGGATCGGCCCCACGGACCCAGCCGGTCGCGTGCTGGCCGGAGCGGCACCGACCGCGCTCGCGCTCGCGGCGGGCTGCGCCCTGTACTTCCTGCTGCCCGGGCTGGTCCACCGGATCCGGGCCCCCCGACCCGATCTCGGCCTCGGCCACGCAGTGCCGGCCGCGGTCCTCCAGCTGGCCCGCGCCGCGCCGTGGCTGCTCGCCCTCGGAATCGCCGTGACCGGCCGTTGGCGGGCCGCCCGGATCGCGGCCGTGGCAGCCGCCCTCCTCAGTGGCGGCGTCCAGGCCCTAAACGGGCTGCACCCGTACTCGGCGGGTCAGCTGGCGGGCATGGCACTGGTCGGCGCACTGGTGCTGCTCGCACCGGCCGGACTCGTGGACGTCACCCAGCGGGGCCGTTGGGAGATGGCCGGACTCGCGCTCGCCGTCGCGCTCCCCGCGACCGTGGCCGACCGGTACATGGCGCAGCACCTACCGCTGCCCATGCTGGGCCTGCTGCCGATCTGGCTCGGCACCCTGACGGCACCGGCCCTGCTGGGCCGACTGGCCGACCGACGAAGGGACCCGCTCCAGGCCGTGGGCGTCGGGCTCGGGACACTGCCCTGGCTGATGCCCTTGACGGCCGTGGCCGCCTTCGACCCGCCGCCACGGCTGCGCCCGCTGCTCGAATACGCCGGAGCCTGTGTGGCCCCACTCGGCATGGCCCTGGCGGTGGCGGGAGCGGTCCAGCTCGCCCGGCGGGTCCGGGCGAGCGACCCGTCCGACCTGGCCTGACCTCGGCCCAGTACGCGCGCTCCCAGGGGCCTGCGCACTCCGGGGCCCGCGGCCCGGCGGCGGGCTTGCAGCCCCCGGCTCAGGTCCGCGAGGCGCCGGGCCGTGCCGACCGACAGGCGGGCACCGACGGGCCGGACGAGCGCCAGCGGCCGGCAGGACGAACGGCGGCCCCGAGGCCGGAACGGAGCAGCGGACAGCAGCAGGCCGGACAGCACAACCCCGACCCAGCCAGACCGAACCGGGGCGCAGCAAGGCCGGCCGGGACGCTCTCCGCGGGTCTTTGATCCAATGGGCGCCGTGACGATTCCCTGGACACCCCACCGCACCGAGTTCGAGTTCCGGCGACTGTCAGGGTTGCTCGACCCTGCCGTACCGGTGGCCGCCACTTTGTCGGCCTGGGACGCGGGCGAGCCGGAGCTGGCGCTCGAGGATCTCGTCGACCGGCTCTCCGACCATCACACACCACTGCGCCGCGCGGACCGAGCCGCCCTCCTCGATCTGGCCGAGGCGCTCGGCGTGTCGGCCGGGGCCACGTCCGCGCTCCGCTGGTGCCCCGATCTGGAAGCGGCCGAGGAATGGTGGTGGGAGGTCGAGAACTCACCCCGCGCCACGGCCGTCGCAAGCGAACTCCTCCGGGAGATCGCCCCCGGTCACCCGCTCCACGGCATCCCGCTCACTCCCTGGCTGGAGTGCGGGGCCTGCGACGACGTCCTCGTCCGCCTCGACGACGAGAACGCCCGCACCGGCAGAGCCCCCTACCGGATCGCCGTCATCCACCCCACCTGGTCCCGGCGCCCCGAGGCCCCGCCATCACCCGCCGCCAACGTCTACGACCAGGCACTCCAGGCCCTCGACCAACTCGAGACCTGCTTCCACAGCACCCCGAACAAGGACTGAAAGAACTCCTTCTCCAGCCCGTTGCCCTTCATGGACCGTTCGAGCCTGTAGTGGGGCTGGAGGGCGTTGTCCCGCTCGGTGTCGGCGGGGAGCCGGTGCAGATCTGTCCACCACGCGACGAGTTCGCGCCAGGTGAGTCCGTGGTCGGCGAGCGGCCTGCCGTGGACGGGGCAGCACTGCTCGTTCCTGGTGATGCGGATGATGTTGTTGAGGGCGCCCGTGAGGACCGGTTCCGGGTTTGGGGCCATCGGCGGCGAAGATCAGGTCCTTCAGCTCACCCGCCACGCCGCGAACCCCGGGTTCGCCAACAAGGTCCTCCCTCGCCAGCGGGCACAGGACCCGTGCCGAACGGCCCGAGCCAAGCTCAGACCGACGGCGCTGCGCGGTCAGGCATCCTCGACGCCCGACATGACCTCCCGCTTCACGCGGTACCAGCCGGCGATCAGACCGATCGGCGCCGCGACGGCCGCACCGATCAGGATCGGGAAAGCCATGCGGTCGCCCGCGTAGTGCACCGCCGTGGCTGCCAGGACCGCAGAAATCACCGCGGCCACCAGGGCCTGCTTCACCTTGCCCCGGTACGTACGGCCGAGGAACAGCTGCCGGTCCGGCGCCGCCACCAACCCGCCGAGCGCCGCCGCCGGACCGGCGCTCGCCGCTTTCGGGCGCTTGAAGTACATGAAGTACATCCACTGCCCGCACAACTCCCAGGCGTCCGGGGCGAGCCCGGCCGCGACCGCCTCACGCTCCTTCGCGCCGCTCGCGGTCTCCCGCCGGTACTCCCAGCGCATCGCGGCGTCCGGCTCCCGGCGGCAGACGAAGCGGCCGAACCGGTCGAGGCCCTCGACCTCCCAACCCTGGTCGCCGTAGTGGTTGAGGTACTTGCGGTCGACATAGATGTCGGCGGTCCACTTCCAGGTCTCCGCCCCTGCGGCGGGCTGCTCGGCGGTGCGCCCCTCGGTCAGGCGGGCCGCAAAGTCCTGCGGCGCACCGAATTCCTCGTACGCGTCCGGCGATTCGGTCTCCGCCAGATAGCCGCTGAGGTCGGCGACGGTCGCTGCCGCTTCCCCCTCCGCCATGCCGGCGGCGATCAGGCACGCGGCGAGCTCGGTGAAGTAGTCACCGCCCGCCTCGCTCCCGCCGGCGCCTTCCGAGCTGCTCCCCTTGCTTCGAATCACGATGCTCCCCCTGGACGTGCACTGTTCAGCATGGTCTTGACGGCGGTGTGGAACTCCAGCCACGACTCGCCCTGTTCGGCGAGGGCCCGACGGCCGTCGTCTGTGAGCCGGTAGTAACGGCGGCCCGGCCCGCGCTCGGCGGCCCTGAACTCCCCGACGGCCAGGCCGGCCTCCTCAAGCCTGTTGAGTACCGGGTAGAGCGTTCCACCCTTGATCTCACCGAGCCCGGCTCCCGCCAGGGCCTTGGAAATCTCGTATCCATAGCTCTCGCCCTCGGTGAGGCAGGCGAGGACGAGAAGGTCAAGGACGCCCTTGAGCCAGCTGGATCTGCGGTCTGCGGCCATGACTGCATTCCATCACCACCTAGATAGGAATGCAACCTAGCTGGGACTGCGATCCAAGCGGGGCCGGCAGGAGTGATCCAGAACCCAGTCCTTGACCCGGTACAACCTCGCAGGACACAACCCGCACCTCCCACCACGGATCGTCCGGAGCGGACACCAACGCCGCCACCAGCTCTGGAACAACCACGTCAAGATCTGGCAGCACCCAGACCGGACCCGGCAGCACGGACAAAACGTGCCAGAGCCCGTTCTCGACTACGCAGCCACCCGGGCCCACCATTGGTGGACACCCCTGCCCGGCTCCGGGCGGCACGGGGCAGGCCGCCGTCCAGGCCGCCGTCCAGGCCGTCGCGGGGCCCGGCAAGAACGGCCAGGCCTGGCAGGCCGTCCCCCAGGGCTCCTGACGGCCTTCCAGACTCCCTGCACCCCGCCCGGCGGCCGGCCACGTGCTGCAACGCCTGGCCACCGCCACCGGATACGGCGGCACCGTCGTCCCCTGCCCGACACGACACCACCACCCCCACCCACCTGACAGCCCCGAAGACGGCGGGCCGCGCGCCACACCTGGTCTCCGAACTGGCGGGGCTTCAGCTGGGCAGTGTGAGGCGTTGCAGGAGCGAACGGGGAGCAAGGGCCTGTTCGACGCTGAGGAGGTAACTGGCGGCGGGAGCAGCGAGTGCTGGTGGCCGCCGGGGCGCTCGCGCCGGATCAGGGCGAGGCGGCCGTCGTGGAGCGGGATGGCGCAGACCCGGGTGCGGGCCGGCCTCCTCGAACGCTCGGTCAGCC
This sequence comes from Kitasatospora sp. NPDC056181, assembly GCF_042266225.1. Lineage (NCBI taxonomy): Bacteria > Bacillati > Actinomycetota > Actinomycetes > Kitasatosporales > Streptomycetaceae > Kitasatospora > Kitasatospora sp. NPDC056181. The sequence goes on along the minus strand of NZ_JBHJUK010000106.1, from coordinate 14,653 downwards.
TCCAGGGCTTCTACCGGCTCACCCCCGAGTCGGCCGACGAGCTGGCGGGGATCGTCGACGCCGTGGGCACCTCCATACCGGCGAGGTAGCCCACCCCGCGTCGTCCTGCCGGACGCCGTCGGTCGGCCGGACCGGACGCGGGGCAGTCACGCAGCCGGGCGGTCCTCCCGTCCCGGATGCGGAGGAGCCGGCCCTGTGTGTCCGACGTCGCCGGCCGCCGGGCGCACCTCACCGCCCGTCGACCGGAGCGGCGCCGGGCGAGCCGACGTGGGGAGAGCCCGCCTCCGGAGAGCCGGTCTCGGGGCAGTTGGCGTGGTCGATCCCCCAGAGGCTCGCCTTGCTCAGCACCCAGTCCTGCAGCGGCGGGTCGTCATAGCTCTCCCGGTCGGTGAGGACGAAGTTCACCCACACGTCCTCGGCCGGCGTCAGTTCGAGGGTCCGCTGGTCGGACAGGTTCTCGTACGTGACGGTCCGCCAGGAGAGGCCGGCCGCGTTGAGGGCGGCGGTGAGCACCGACTCGGTGACGTGCGAGTCGACGGTGCGCAGCCCGCCGCCGGGCACCGGGAGTTCCAGCTCCCCGTGCCAGACCGGGATGAACAGCCGCTCCAGCAGACCGCACCGGCAGAAGACCGGCTGCAGGCTGCCCCAGCCGAACCAGTGCGACCCGGACGCGGCCCCGTCGACGGGTCCGCCGTCCCAGGGCTCGCCGTAGCGGGCGGTGAGCCCGGGCAGCGCGGCACCAACCCGGAGGGCGTCCAGCGCACCGGTCGCCGCCAGCGCCGTCAGCTCGGCGACGAGGCCGGACACCGGCGGTCCGGTGCGCTGGTCCTGCTGCATGACGGTGAACCCCCGAATTGGTCGTGGTGCCGGTGTCCGGCAATCGGCAATCGGCAATCGGCAATCGGCAATCGGCAATCGGCCAACAGTAGCCAATGGGCAGCAGGAAGTGTCAGCGGTGTCTGATCTACTACCTGCCGGCACAACGAGGTCCCGGAGGAGAGCCATGGGTGTACTGACGGACTACTTCCGCGCGGCGGATGCGGCCTCGGTCGTCCGGGCAGTCGAGCAGGCGGATGGCGGGTCCCCGCTCACCGCACGACCCCCCGCTTTCGACGGGGTCGAGACCAAGCGCCTGGACCCGGCAGTCATCCTGGCGCAGCTGGTCGCCGCCATCCGCGAAGTCCCGTGGCAGGTGGACCTCGTGCAGGAGACCTACGTGTGGCCGACCTCCCCGCCGCCCGGCCCGGAGGGCGGGGAGGACGAGGACGACCCCTGGATGACCGGACCCTGGGTGTCACAGCTCCCGCCCCAGGTGCGTGACACGCTCGCGGGGGCGCACGACTCCCGGCTGCCTGCCATCGCCGCACGGTGGGTGCAGGCGGAGGAACTGCACGGAGCACTCGCCGACCACATGGAGCCTGTCGCCCGCGACCTCGTCCTGCTGGCCAGACGCGCCCGCGACGCCGGCGAACAGCTGTACTGCTGGACCTGCCTGTAGGCCGCACGAAGGGCGGGCGGACGCCCTTCGTCACGCGTAGGTGATCACCTCCTGAGCACGGCCCGACCCCACCCCGCCCACGGCCCGAACCCCACCACACCCCGACTCCGCCCCCCACCCCGACCCCGCACGCGACACGGGGCGGGGCCGGGATCTGGTCCGTCAGGAATCGGCGATCAGGATCAGGGACCAGGGGTCAAGGATCAGGGATGCAGAACGCGCGAGGGCGCCGCCGCGTTGTCGGCCGCCGCCTGGGAGCGGACGGCGGGGGTGACGCAGACGTCGTCGCCCGGCCAGGCCTCCCGCCAGACGTAACCGGAGGTGCAGGTGTGCGGCCCGTAGGGTCCGGACACCCAGCGGCTGTAGCGGGCCGCGTTGTCGGCGACGGCCTGACTGCGGGTCGTCGGCGTCACGCAGGTGTAGTCGCGGAAGTCGCCGTCCCGCCACACGTACCCCGGGACGCAGGTGTTCGGCCCGTAGATCGCCACCGACGTCGCCGAGTAGACCGTCACGCTCGCGGTGCCGCCGCTGATCGACGTGGCGATCGAGTCGCCGTTGGCGTTCAGCGACGTGACCGGCAGCCGGGCACCGCCGTCCAGCGTGCGCTGGAGGTAGGGCGTCCCGTTGACGACCTCGTGGATCAGCACCACGTCGTTCGGGATCCCGGCGGCGTAGCCCGCCTTACGGGTGAACTCCACCGTGTAGTAGTGGAACGGGTCCGAGCCGATCGGCACCCGCAGCAGCAGCGGGTGGGAGCCGTCGTCGCTCTGGAACGAGCTGAGGGTGTGGCTGCTCCAGCCGGCCGGGGCGACCGCCACCCGGCCGTGGTCGACCCAGCCGAGCTTGTCGAGCTGGAAGCCGACCAGGCCCACCGGCTGCGTGTTGCCGTAGGTGCCGCCGGTGCCCGAGGCGTAGACGTTGGCCGCGCTCATCTCGTCCCACGGGTCGTCGTACTCACCCGGCGCGGACCACGGGGCGTTGCGGTAGCCCGTGTCGTTGGAGAAGGAGTGCCCCAGCCCGTACCCGTGCAGCATCTCGTGGGCGACGGACACCGAGCCGAGGCCCGTGCCGTCCAGGTAGATCGCGCCGCCCGCGCCCCACCAGTCGATGCCCACGTTCGTGACGACGACCGTGCGGTGCCCCGCCGGGACGGTGTACCCGCCGGCGCTCGCCGCGTTGACGCAGTCGTTGAACCGGGTCCACCGGTCCCGGCCCTGTTCCTGTGCGAGGGTGTAGGGCATCGTGAACCAGCCCGCGGCGTTGGAGTTGCGGATCCGCACCGCGCCGCCCGAGATGCTTTTGAAGTAGTCGTCCATGCCTCCGGTGCCGGCACCGGAGTCGGTGAAGAAGTTCTTCAGCCAGGCTGCGCTGTGCGGCTCGGACGCGTTGTCCGAGACCTTGCACATCAGGATCGACCAGCCCGTGTTGCCCCGCACCGGCACCGCCCGAGCGCCCTGCGGAACACCCCACACCGCCATGACGAGCGCGGCCACGAGCACCGCTCCCCCTGCGCGGATCCGGCGCAGCCACCGCCCCCGACTGCCATGCACTCGACAATCATGCATATCCAAGCCCTCCCCCTCTCGGCTCCCCCGGGGCCCGACCCCGGACGGGCGACCGCACCCGTACCCGCGCATCGATGAGCAATAAACCCCTTATGGAAAAGGCCAGTTGAGAAGCTCCGAACACCCGCCCGCACCGCCGGAGCAGCCTGCCGCCGGAGCGTACACACCTCACACCACGGGCCGACTCGCACCCCGGGCCGGCTCGCGCCAGGGGCCGGCTCGCACGCTCCGACCGGCGAGCGCTCCGCTCCCGGGCCACCTCCGAACGGGCCTGCCGGATCGGACCCCGAGAGCAGACACCGAGGGACTGACGCAAAGTCACTCCACCGACTCCGTCCCGATTGCAGCTTGGTAACGTCCCGCCAGTTGACTGGATGTGACATTGCACATATCACATCATGCTCCTCATGAGAAAAGTCGTAGCCCTGCTCTCGGCCGCCGCAGCCGTCGCCGCCTTCGGCGGAGCGTCCGCCAGCGCCGCCTCCGACGTCCCCGCCCCCGAGAACGTCGGCCAGGGAAAGCTCGTCTGGAGCTCCTGCAATGACGCCGACACGCCCGCGCTGCAGTGCGCGATGCTCGAGGTGCCGGTGGACTACGCCGACCCCCGCGGCCGCAAGATCAAGATCAAGGTGAACCGCCTGCCCGCCACCGCACCCAAGGACAAGCAGCAGGGCCCGATCCTGCTCAACCCCGGCGGGCCCGGCTCCTCCGGGCTCTGGATGCCCGCCTTCGTCTCCGGGAAGCTCCCGCAGGACGTCGCCTCGACCTACGACTGGATCGGCTTCGACATCCGCGGCACCAACGCGAGCGAGCCCCATGTCGTCTGCGACGCCCACTACTTCGAGGGTGAGCGCCCCGACTACCAGGTGAGTCAGGGCAGTTCGAAGGCCTGGCTGGCGAAGGCAGCCGGCTACGCCGCCAACTGCGCGGCCGACTGGTCCTGGCTCCTGCCGCACATGACCACCGTCGACAGCGCCCGCGACATGGACAGCATCCGGCGGGCGCTCGGCGTCCGGCAGATCAGCTTCTACGGCGGGTCCTGGGGCACCTCGCTGGGCTCCACGTACGGCCAGCTCTTCCCCTCGCACGTACGGCGCATGGTGCTGGACAGCATCGTCGGACCGACCATCAGCTGGTACGACCACAACATCCTGCAGGACAAGGAACACCAGCGCCGCTTCGACGCGTTCGCGGCCTGGGCGGCCAAGGCCGACTCCGTCTACCACCTGGGCACCGACGCCGCGTCCGTCAAGAAGGCGTACGACCAGGTCGAGGCCGCACTGCGGACCGACCCGGTGGACGCCGCGCCGGCCCCGGGGAAGATCGGCCCGGCCGAGTTCGAGGACACCTTCTACGGCGGGGGCTACAACTTCCTGCGCTGGCCCCGGATGGCCACCGTCCTCTCGGCCTACGTCACCCAGCACGACACCCGCCCGCTCGCCATCGCGTACAACCGGTACGCGGCGCCGGGCGGTGACGACGGCGCCTTCCCGGCCTACAACGCGGCGCAGTGCAACGAGAACGCGTGGCCGCGCGACTGGGAGTTCTGGAAGAAGGACCAGGCCAAGGTCAACGCGGTCGCGCCCTTCTACACGTACAACAACATGTGGTACAACGCCGCCTGCATGTTCTGGCCCTCCCAGGGCAACCCGGCGGGCCGGACGAAGATCACCGGCAAGGGGCTGCCTCCCGTCCTGCTCTTCCAGGCCACCGAGGACGCCGCCACCCCGTACGAGGGCGGGCTCGCCATGCACGACGCACTGCCCGGCTCGAAGCTGGTCGTGCAGACCGGCGGCAGCTTCCACGAGATCCTCTTCCACGGCAACGCCTGCCTGGACGACACCTTCACCGCCTACCTCCGCGACGGCAGCCTCCCCACGGGTGGCGGCCGCATCGCCAAGACCTGTGCCCCCGAGGCCGATCCCGACCCCGTCTACGTGACCCCGCCGCCGGCCCTCACCGGCAAGTCCGCCACCGGCGCCGCCACCGACGCCACCCCGCTCGCGCCCACCGACCCCGAGGCGGTCCGCGGCGCGCTCCACTGACCGGCCCCCGCCCCGGGACCGCGGCGCGTGCCCCGGGCCCGGGGCGGCGGTTGTCCTATGACAAGTGGTCTTGACCATTCGCCAGACTCCATCAGGTCGCAGATGCTGCCGACCAGTCGACACCGACGGGGCCCCTCCGATCCGTCAAGGGTGATGGCCCGGTAACGGATAGTCATGGAAGGATCGGTGCGGGTCGGCATCGTGTCGACCGGAAGGAGTTGACATGGCCGAGGACGGCAAGGACCAGACCCTGTCTGACAAGTACGCAGGCACTGAAACCACTATCGACGGCGAGGAGCACCTGATCATTCGCGAGGATCAGGTCCCGGTACGCGCCGACGACGAGTAGTGCGCCCGCACCCACGCTTCGGTGCGGGCTGATCCTCACCCGTGCCGGAACGGAGTGCTCTCCGTCATTGAGAAGGGCCCCGCCGGTCGCTACCGGAGGGGCCCTCTCTGCTGTGTGTCCGCAGGTCATAGGCCAGCCCCCGTTCCTGCCGCCGGGGAACAGGAACGCAGCTCCCACCCGGAGGTGCGGATGGTCCGCGGGCCTTCGGGTCGGTCGACACGCCGAGGACGACAGCGATGTCGGCGCGGATCGACGCCCGTGCCGGACCGCACGGGCCGGTGCTCTACGCCCGTCCTGTGAGCAGGTTCCCGACGGCCGACCGACCAGGGGCTGCATCCGGCGGACGGCAGCGGGGGCTGTGGCGGCACGGACGCCCTGGCGGCCCGCGGGCCTCAGGCCACGCCGTGCGGGCGGAACTGGATGCTGATCCGCGGGCCCACCGGGCGCGCGGTCTTCGGGACTGCGTGCTCCCAGGTGCGCTGGCAGGAGCCGCCCATGACCACCAGGTCCCCGTGCCCGAGCGGCCTGCGCACGACCGGGCCGCCGCCGTGGCGCCGGCGCAGCACCAGGGCACGCGGTTCACCCACGGACAGGATGGCCACCATGGTGTCCTCGTGGGCACCGCGCCCGATCCGGTCCCCGTGCCAGGCCACGCTGTCGCGGCCGTCCCGGTAGTAGCAGAGGCCGAGGGTGCGGAAGGGCTCGCCCAGTTCCTCGGCGTAGTGCCGGCTGAGCGCCGCGCGGGCCTGGGCGAGCACGGGGTGCGGCGGTTCGGCGTCCGCCGGGTAGGAGGCCAGCAGGCGGGGTACGTCGACCGTCCGTTCGTACATCTCGCGCCGCTCGGCCCGCCAGGGCACGGTCGTGGCCAGCTGTTCGAACAGCCGGTCGGCCCCGTGCAGCCACCCCGGCAGCACGTCCAGCCAGGCGCCGTCGCCGAGGACGAGCCGCCGCAGGCCGTCGAGCGGGCCGAGACGGACGCCACCGTCTGCGTCGGCGTCGTCGAACAGCGAGGGCTGGAGGTGGACGGTGGTGTCGTGCATGGGTCCAGCGTACGCCCATAATCGAACATATGCTCGAACCCAGAGGGTCGCCCGGCTGCCCGGTCGCCCGGTCGCCCGGTCGCCCGGTCGCCCGGTGGCCCCATCCGCCCCATCGGCCCGCCCCCGCAGCGCACCGGTGCCCGGCGGGCCGCGGTCGTAGCCTGCCGGTATGGCGATCAACGGGTTCGGGACCACGGAGTTCCAGCTGGTACTGCTGAGGCGGATGGCCGACTTCAACCCCGGGCGCGTAGAGGAGGCGGTCCGGCGGCTGGGCGCCACCCGCGCCGTGATGCGGGAGGCCAACAAGCGCTGGCAGGCGATGGTCCGCGCGCCCCGCTTCCCGCGCGGCGCAGCGCGCTACGCCGCCGTGCTCGGGCCGGCCGAGGCGGTGGTGCCGCGCCGGATCGGGGACCTCTCGTGCACCGCGCGGCAGTGGGCACTGCCGCTCTGGCCCGGCCTGCGCTTCGAGATCCTGCTCGGCCCGGCGGAGACCGGCGGCCCGCTGCTCAACGAGTGGCTGGTGCGCGCTCCGGACGCCCCGGTGCCGACGCTGCGCACGCTCGCCGACCTCACGCCGTGGAGCTGCGTCGTCGCCGACCTGGGGGCCGCCTTCCCGCCCGCCGTGCCGCGCGAGGGCAGCGCGCCGACCCGTTTCCAGCTGGACTTCACGGCCCCGGACGCCGCCGGGCGCCCGCGCCCGTGCACCGCCGACTTCACCTGGGGACTGCTCCAGGAGGTCCGGACCGACTGAGGGCGGGCATTCCGGGGCCGGGTTCGCGGCCCGTCAGGTGCCGAACGCGTCTCCCGCATCCGCGGCGTTGCGCCCGGCTGACGGTCCGGCAGGCCGTCTAGTCTCGGCCCGTGCGAGAGCCCGACCAGCCCGACGAGCCCGACCAGCGCGCCGAAGGCGCAGGACCGTTCACCACCCGGCTCACCTGGCGCCCGCCGGGCGGCGGCACCGCCGTGTGGGAGTCACGACTCGCCCGGCGGCGCGGCCTCCTCGCCGTCCACCCTCCCGGCGCGCCCACGAGCCGGCGCGCGAGCGCCGACGACGTCGCGATCGGCCGCCTGCGAAGGCTCAACGCCATCGCCGCGACCGCCTTCATCATCGGCGGCGCCCTCTTCGCGGCGGGTGCCGGCGTCGCGCAGTTCGGCTCCGGCGACGCCACCACCTGCGCCGCGCTCTACTTCGCCGGCGGCCTGTTCTTCAACACCGGCGGATACGTCTCGCTGCTCCAGGTCGTCAACGCACCCCGCCACGTCCCCGGAGGCGAGGGCCGACTGGTCACCCGCCGCTGGCGCTGGTGGAGCTACGAACCGACACGGCTCGACTGGCTGAGCGCTTTCGTCCTGTTCGCCGGAACCCTGGTGTTCGCCGTCAACCTGATCGACTCCTTCCTGCAGGGACTGAGCGTCCAGCAGGTCAACCGGCTGATCTGGACCCCCGACGTCATCGGCTGCATCCTGTTCCTGGTCTCCGGCCACCTCGCCTTCGCCGAGATCTGCCACGGACGGCCCTGCGTCCGCCGCCGAAGCCTCGGCTGGTGGATCGTCGCCGTGAACCAGCTCGGTTCCGTCCTCTTCATGGTCTCGGCGCTCGCCGCCTACACCCGCCCCGCGACCGACAGCCTCGTCAACGCCGACATCGCCAACTGGGGCACCCTCACCGGCGCCCTCTGCTTCTCCGTCGGCGGCGTCCTCCAGCACCTCGAACGCCCCTGACGCGGCGCCCGGCCGGTGAAGCCGGTGGTGCGGACGATCCGGCCGGGGGTGCGGACGATCCGGCCGGTGCCCGGCGCTCCGCCGGGCCCGGGTGACGGGGCGGGCGGCGGGGCGGCGCCGTCAGCACAGGGCGTCGGCGAGCATGAGCGCGGCGACGGCCGACAGGGCGACGGCGAAGGCGGTCCGGAGGGTGCGGCCGCTGAGGCGGTCGGCCAGGCGCTTGCCGTCCCAGGCGCCGAGCACGGCCGCGGCGGTGAACGGCGCGACGACCGCCCAGTCGAGGCTGCCGGTCGTGCCCAGGCGGGGCAGCAGGGCTGCCAGCGCGTTGGCCGAGATCACCAGCAGGCTGGTGCCGACGGCCTCGGCCATGGTGAGGGCGAGGACGGAAACCAGGGCGGGAACGGCGAGGAAGCCACCGCCGACGCCGAGCAGTCCGGTGACCGCACCCAGTCCGGCGCCGGTGGTGACCGCCCGGAGCCCGGTGGGCTTCGCCCCCGCAGCCGCCTCACCCTTCACCACCACCTCACCCGTCACGGCCCACCGGTTCGCCTCAACGGCCTGATCGGGCGCGGTGGCTTCAGCCCGGGCCGTTGCGGCCACCGCAGGTACGGCCACGGCGGGTGCGGACACCACGGGTGCGGACGTCTCCCGTCGGCCGGCCAGCATCCGCCAGGCCGCCAGCGCTGCCAGGACGGCGAAGCCGGCGGTGAGCAGCGTGGGCGGCAGGTGCGCAGAGAGCGCACCGGCCGCGGTGGCCGTCGGCAGCCCGGCCGCGGCGAACAGCAGGCCGGTGCGCCAGCGCACGCGCCCGGCCCGGGCGTGGGCGAACAGCCCGGTCAGCGAGGTGACCGCGACGATCAGCAGGGCGGCGGTGCCCGCGTGGGCGGGGCTGAAGCCGAGCAGGTAGATCAGGGCCGGGACGGCGAGCATGCTGCCGCCCCCGCCGAGGCCGCCCAGGGCCAGGCCGACCACGGCGCCTGCGGCCAGGGCGAGGAGGAGCGTGGTCATATGACCTGTCCGCCCGCACCGTGCGCGGAGACGACCGGGAGCCCGGCTCCGGCCCAGGCCCGCATGCCACCGGCCACGTTCACGGCGTCGACGCCCTGCGCGGCGAGCAGGGTGGCGGCCTGCTGTGAGCGGTGGCCCGAGCGGCAGACGACCAGCACGGTCCGTCCCGCCACGCCCGGCGGGAGCTCGCCGCCGAGGCCGAGCACGGCGAGGAGTCCGAGCGGCAGCGGGACGGCGGCGGGGGCGTGCCCGGCCGCGAACTCGTCCCGTTCGCGCACGTCGAGGAGGACGGCGAGGCCGGCCGAGAGCATCCGCTCGGCCTGGGCCGGATCGGCCTGGCGCGGAGCAGGCGGCTGGTGGGACAGGAGCATGGCGGCCTCCGGGGTGGTGCAGTACGGGAACGCGGTACGGGAAGGGAAGGCAGCTCTCGGCGGAGTGGTCGACGGTGGCCGCGGCCGCAGTTGGGTCCGGGTCCGCGGCCGGCTCCGGCTCCGGGAGAACGCGCCCGCCCTCGGGTGCCGGCAGGGCCGGAGCGGACGGGTGGGCGGCGGAAGGGCCGGCGTCGGGTGACGGCCGGTGTCGCCTGCTTTCTTGTCGTTGATAATACCCATGGGGGTATCGTGGAGAGCAAGGGATACCCCACCCGGTATTTTTTCGGGCATGGCGACCACCTCCCACCACCCCCGCGGCCCCTGTGGCGGCCGGACAGGAGAGTTCCACGTGTTCTTCGCCCAGTACTACCTCGACTGCCTCTCCCAGGCCTCGTACCTGGTCGCCGACGAGACCACCGGCCGCGCCGTGGTGGTGGACCCGCGCCGCGACGTCGACGAGTACCTCGCGGACGCCGAGGCGCACGGCTTCACCGTCGAGGCGGTGATCAACACCCACTTCCACGCGGACTTCCTCGCCGGCCACCTGGAGCTGGCGGCCCGCACCGGCGCCTGGATCGGCTACGGCCGCCGCGCGGAGACCGAGTACCCGATCCGCAAGCTGGCCGACGGCGAACGGATCAGCCTGGGCGACGTCACCCTGCAGATCATGGAGACCCCCGGCCACACCCCCGAATCGATCAGCGTGCTGGTCCACGAGCGGGCCGAGGACACCGTCCCCTACGGCGTGCTCACCGGCGACGCGCTGTTCATCGGCGACGTCGGCCGCCCCGACCTGCTCGCCTCGGCCGGCGTGAGCGCCGGCGAACTCGGCCGGATGCTCTACGACAGCGTCCAGCGCAGGCTGATGTCCCTGCCCGACGAGGTCCGCGTCTACCCCGCCCACGGCGCCGGCAGCTCCTGCGGAAAGAACCTCTCCACCGAGCGCCACTCCACCATCGGCGCCCAGCGCGCCGGCAACTACGCGTGCGCCCCGATGAGCGAGCAGGAGTTCGTCGCCATCGTCACCGCCGGGCAGGACGCCGCGCCGGGCTACTTCGGCTACGACGCCACCCTCAACCGCCAGGACCGACCCCTCTTCGACGCCGCGCAGGCCGGCCGCCCGCTGACCACCGACGAGTTCCGGGCCCTGCGTACGGCCGGGGCGCTCGTGCTGGACGCCCGCCCGCCGCACGAGTTCGCGGCCGGCCACCTGCGCGGCGCCGTCAACGTCCCGGCCGACGGGCGCTTCGCCGAACAGGCCGGCGCCGTCCTGGCGCCGGACGCCGACCTCCTCGTCGTCGCTCCGGACGGCCGCGCCGAGGAGGTCGTCACCCGGCTGGCCCGGATCGGGTTCGACCGCACCGTCGGCCACCTGCACGACCCGGAGAGCACCCTCGCCGAGCTGGCCGACGACCTCACCCCCGCCGGCCGGGTCACCGTCGACCGGCTGCGCACCGCCCTCGCCACGGAGCAGCCTCCCCTGGTGCTCGACGTCCGCACCTGCGCCGAGCGCGCCGAGGGGTCCGTCCCCGGCTCGGCGCACCTCGCCCTCAACGAGCTACCCCACCGGCTGGACGAACTCCCCACCGACCGGCCGCTCGTGGTGCACTGCGCCGGGGGTCACCGCTCCTCCGTCGCGGCCAGCCTGCTGCGCCACCACGGCTTCGCGGACGTCTCCGACCTGCTCGGCGGGTACGCCGCCTGGCGGGCCGCCCACCGGCCGACCACCTGAGCCGACGACTGCCGACGAGTACCGGCCGCACCGCGTGCCGACCGCCGAGCCCCACTCCGAAATACCCCTCCGGGTATTATGGAACCGGGGGCAACGACACCCCAGGAGGCGTGACCATGCAGGTTGACGAGGACGCCGTCGGCGCGGTGCTCAACCGCCTTCGCCGGGCCCAGGGCCAGCTCGGCGGAGTGATCGCGATGATCGAGGCCGGGCGCGACTGCAAGGACGTCGTGACGCAGCTCGCGGCCGTCTCCCGCGCACTCGACCGGGCCGGGTTCAAGATCGTGGCCAGTGGCATGCGGCAGTGCCTGGCCACCGCCGACGGCGACGTCCCGCCGATGAGCGAGACCGAGCTGGAGAAGCTCTTCCTGGCCCTCGCCTGAACCGCCCACCACAGCGGGAGACCGCGGGCGCGTCCGCCGCCCGTACCACCGCCCCACCCGCCCGGACCCATCCGTCCAACGACCCCGGACACGCTCCGGAAGCCGGAGAGAAACCATGGACCACGGCATCACCACCACCCTCGACCTGCCCTTCGACGAAGCCGTGCGGCAGGTGCGCGACGCGCTCGCCGAGCAGGGCTTCGGCATCCTCACCGAGATCGACATGCAGGCGACACTGCGGGCCAGGCTGGGCGAGGAGATCGAGGACTACCTCGTCCTCGGCGCCTGCAACCCCCCGCTCGCCCACCGCGCACTCCAGATCGACCGGCGCATCGGCCTGCTCCTGCCGTGCAACGTCGTGGTCCGCACCGTCGACGGCCGGACCGCGGTGGAAGCCATGGACCCACAGCTGATGGTCCAGGTCACCGGACAGGCCGGAGAGACCGGAGAGACCGGAGAGGCCGGAGAGACCGGACAGGCCGGCCTCGTCGCTGTCGCCGACGAGGCGGCCGCCCGCCTGCGCGCCGCACTGGGCTCGCTCACCGCCTGACCGGCGCTTCCGGGGCCCGCCCGCGCGGGCCCTTTTCCTGCATCTCTCCTATACCCCCACCCGTATTTTCGCGGGATCCCCCATCGCAACGGAGCCCCTCGTGCAGCACCTCGACGCCCCCCTCCCCCGACCCTCCGCCACACCGCCCGAACAGCGGGACCCGGCAGCCGGACCGCCGGACGCGGCACCGCGGCCCGGACCGCTGGGCCGCCTGGGCGTCTGGTCCGTCCGCCACTTCAGGGCCGTACTGGCCGGCTGGCTGCTGGTCGTGATCGGGCTCGGCGCCTTCGCCCCGCAGGTCACCAGCGCGCTGTCCGGCGCCGGCTGGCAGGCCGACGGCTCGGAGTCGGTGAAGGTCCGCCAGGTCGCCGAGCAGCACTTCGCCGGCAACGCCTCCTCCGCGCTCCAGATCGTGGTCAGTGCCGACCGGCCGGTCACCGAACCCGCCGTCCGGCAGGTCGTCGCCGAGGCGTCCGCGATCGCCGCCGCCGACCCCCGGGTCTCCACCGTCATCGCGCCCCGGCCCGGCGCCACCATCAGCCCGGACGGCCGCACCGCCGTCCTGCTCGCCGGCGCCGCCGCCTCCCCCGACGACATGGTCCGCGCCGCCGACGACCTCAAGGGCCCGCTGAACGAGCTGTCGCGGGACGGCGTCACCGTGCACGCGACCGGCGCCTCCGTGCTGTGGAGCGACTTCAACAAGGCCAACCACGACGCCATGATGAAGTCCGAGATCATGTCCTGGCCGGTCACCCTGGCCATCCTGGTCCTCGCCTTCGGCTCGCTGGTCGCCGCCGGCCTGCCGCTTCTGCTCACCATGGCCGGCCTCGCCGCCTCCGCCGGGTCGCTCGTCCTGATCAGCCATCTGTTCCCGGTGTCGGTCTGGGCGATGAACTTCGCCATGATGTTCGCCCTCGCGCTGGGAATCGACTACGCGCTGTTCATGGTCGTCCGGTTCCGCGCCGCCCGCGCCGGGGGCTCCCGCGACCACACCCGGGCCGTGGCGCAGACCATGGACACCGCCGGCAAGGCCGTCCTGCTCTCCGGGGCGACCGTCCTGGTGAGCCTGTCCGCCGTCATGCTGGTGCCCTCCCCGGCGTTCAGGTCGATGGCCGGCGGCATCATGCTCGCCGTCCTGTTCGTCCTCGCCGCCACCCTGACCCTGCTGCCCGCCGTCCTCGGCAGACTCGGCCACCGGGTCGACGCCCTCGCCCTGCCCTGGGCGCGTTCCGCCGGGAGCAGCTCGCCGCGCTTCGCCGCCTGGGGCGAACGGCTGTGGAAGCACCCGCTGCGCTACGGGGCCCTCGCCCTCGCCGCGCTGATCGCCCTGGCCGCCCCCGTCGTCGGCCTGCGCACCGCGATGCCCTCCATCGCCGTCCTCCCCGAGGACGCCGCCGCGCGGGCCGGCTACACCGCCGTCCAGCAGGCCTTCGGCCCCGGTGCCCCGGGCACCCTGCAGATCCTCACCCCGGCCGCGGACGCCGCGGAGGTGGGCGCGCGGCTCGCCGGCACGCCCGGCATCGCCGGGACCATGCCCGCGACCCCCGCCGCCGACGGCTCCGGCTGGTCGATGATCCAGGCCGTGCCCACCGTCGACCCCTCCAGCCCCGACCTCGCGCACACCGTGCACGCCCTGCGCGCCGACCTCCCCCCGGAGACCCTGGTGGGCGGCGCGGCCGTGGAGAACCTCGACCTCCAGCACCTGCTCACCGAGAAGACCCCGCTGGTCATCGGCGTCGTCATGGCCCTGGGCTTCCTGCTGCTGCTCGTCGCGCTGCGCGCACCACTGATCGCCGCCCTCGGCACCGCCGCGAGCCTGCTCTCCACCGGGGCCGCGTTCGGCGTCGCCCGCCTGGTCTTCCAGGACGGCCACGGCGCCGGCCTGCTCGGGTTCACCCCGCAGGGGTTCCTCGACGGCTGGGCACCGGTGTTCTTCTTCGCGATGATCTTCGCCATCGCGATGGACTACACGGTCTTCCTGCTCGCCTCCGCCAAGGAGCACTACGAGCGGACCGGCGACCCCCGCGAGGCCATGGTGGGCGCCCTCGCCCACTCCGGCCGGGTGGTCTTCGCAGCGGCCGGCGTGATGGTCGCGGTGTTCTTCACCTTCGCCCTGTCCGGCCCGCTGCCGCCCAAGGAGATGGGCATCGTCCTCGGCGTCGCCGTCCTGCTCGACGCCGCCCTGGTCCGGCTGGTCCTGCTGCCGGTCCTCCTGCGCCTGACCGGGCGCGCCGCCTGGCACACCCCGGCCCTGCTGGACCGCGTGCTGCCGAGGGTCTCCTTCTCCCACGACTGACCCCCCGCCCGAGGCGGGGGGGCGGGGGGGGGTGGGGTTACGGGGTGGTACGGGGCCGTCGGGAGGGACGGGGCCGTCGGGAGGGGTCGGGCGG
>NZ_JBHJUK010000105.1:27546-33667 GCF_042266225.1 Kitasatospora sp. NPDC056181 | reverse complement strand
CGCACCCGCGCGGGCCGGCCCGCCCTGCCCAATCCGGCCGCACCCGCCCGTCCCTGCCCGTACCCGGAGCGCTGGACGTCGTCCGCCGGGCCCGCGCGCCGCGCCGGTTCCCCGGGCCCGGCGGAATTCGCTGGCGCGCCCACCCGGAGCCGGGTAGGAAGGGCGGATGAGCACCATCGAAACCGCCGCCGACCAGCGCTCGTTCATCCCGGTCACGCTCGACCTGGGAGACGTCGTCCTGTGCCCCTGGGGGCGGAAGACCGACGTCCGTGGCGGCGCCGTGCCCGCCCTGATCGCCGCCGCGGCCGATCCGGCGATCGCCCTGTGGAGCCCGCTGCACACCACCGACGAGGCCGGTGCCGAGGCGTACCTCGACCGCTGCGACGCCGGTTGGGAGAGCGGCGCCAGCGCCGCCTTCGCCGTCCTCGACGGCGCCGACCGGACGCTGCTGGGAAACACCGCCCTGCGCTGGGTGAACCGGGAGGACGGCCTCGCGATGATCGGCTACTGGCTGGTACCGTCCGCCCGCGGCCGCGGCGTCGCCGGCCGGGCGGTCAGAGCGGTCACGAGCTGGGGCATCGCCACGGCCGGGACCCGCCGCATCGAGATCGCACACGCGGCCGGCAACGACGGCTCCTGCCGGGTCGCCGAACGCTGCGGCTTCCCCTACGAGGGCACCCTGCGGGCCTCGTACCTCTTCGGTGACGGCAGGTACCACGACGAGCACCTGCACGCCCGGCTCGCCGACGACCCCGAGCCCGCGTAGCCGGTGGTGGGCGACGGCCGCGGCCGCCAGTAGGCGTCGGAAGCCGTCGGAAGCCGTCGGCGGGCGTCGGCGGGCGCCGGCAGCCGTCGGCAGGTGAGAAAGCGGTGAGATCCACTAGGGCTCCCGCCTTCCCGTTCACCCTCTCTGACCTGTGGAAACGTCCTCCCCGGTGGGGCGTGAAGGGTCTCTTGGGGGCGCGCGCACGGTCGGCTCCGCTGGCATGGTTGGCCTCCCAGGCAGAACCGGCAGCCGAGGAGGGCACCGTGACCGTACCGCTCGCACACCGAGCCCGTGCGGCCGGTCCGGCCCGTCGCCCGGCCCGCCGCCCGCTTCCCCCCGGCACCACGGCCCTCGTCGTCCGGTCGGTGATCGCGGCGGGCGCCGTGGCCGTGCTGGCGCTCTGGTGGCAGGACACCGAGGGGATCGCGGGTCCCGCGCAGTGGCTCACCGGCGCCGGCCGGATCACCGGACTGCTCGCCGGATACGCGGCCCCGGTCCTGCTGCTCCTGATGGCCCGGCTGCCGTTCCTGGAACGCGGAGTCGGCGCCGACCGCCTCGCCCGCTGGCACGCCTGGGGTGGTCGCTACCTGGTCGGGCTGGTCGCCGTCCACGTGCTCACCGTGGTCTGGGGCTACGCCCTCACCGACGGCCGCGGCCTGATCGGCGAGGGCGTGGACATCGTCCTGCACTGGCCCGAGATGCTGAAGGCCGGGCTGGCCACCCTGCTGATGCTCGGCACGGGCCTGGTCTCCGCCCGTGCCGCCCGCCGCCGCCTCAGCCACGAGACCTGGTACTACCTGCACCTCGGCACCTACCTCGCGGTCGCCCTCGGGTTCGGCCACCAGCTCGCCACCGGCGCCGATCTCGGCCCGGGCCCCGCCCGCCTCGCCTGGACCGCGCTCTACCTCGGCACCGCGCTGCTCGTCGGCTGGTACCGGCTGGCCGTCCCCTGGCTGCGCGACCGCCGTCACCGGCTCACCGTCGCCGAGGTCCGGCCGGAGGGCCCGGGCGTCGTCTCGGTCTTCCTCACCGGCCAGCGGCTGCCCGAACTGCGTGCCGAACCGGGTCAGTTCTTCCGCCTCCAGTTCCAGACCCGGGCGCTGCGCTGGGCCGCCAACCCCTACTCGCTCTCCGCGCCCGCACACCCGCAGTTCCTCCGCTTCACCGTCAAGGACCTCGGCGCGCACAGCGCCGCCGTCGCCGCGCTGCGCCCCGGCACGAAGGTCCGCGCCGAAGGACCCTACGGGGCGTTCACCGCCCGGCGGCACCGGGCACGCAAGGTGCTGCTGCTCGGCGCGGGCGTCGGCATCACACCGCTGCGGGCGCTGTTCGAGACCCTGCCCGGCGAGGTGACCCTGGTCCAACGGGCCCGCACCGCCGACGACGTGCTGTTCCGCGCCGAACTCGCCCAGGTCGCCGCCCGGCGTGGCGCCCGCGTGCACGAACTGCTCGGCAGCCGCGCCCAGACCGGGGACCTCGGTACCGCGCTCGCCCGGCTCGTCCCCGACCTCGCCCGGCACGAGGTCTACCTGTGCGGCCCGGCCCGGTTCAGCGAGGACGCGGTCCGCGCGTTGCGGGCGGCCGGGGTACGTCGCGGGCGTATCCACCACGAGTCCTTCGAGCTCTGACCGGGCCACGCCGTGCCTCTCCGCCTCTCCCTCCCCGCCTCTCCGCTTCCCCGTCTCCCCGCTGCCCTTCCCGCCACCCGCTTCTCCGCCGTCCCGCCTTCCCGCCGTCGATATCGATAGGAGCGACCGATGCGAAGAGCCGTCGTCACCTGCACCGCCACCGCCGCCGGCGTGATCCTGCTGCTCTCCCTCAAACCCCACGACGGCGGGGGCGGCTCGACCCCGACGGCGCTGTCCGCCGCGGGCCCGGCGCAGGCCTCCCCGGGTGCCTCCGCGCCCTCCTCCTCCGGCTCGTCCGGCTCCTCCTCCGGTTCCTCCTCCTCCGCGTCCTCGCCCGGGTCGGCCTCCCTGCGGACGGTCACCGGGGACGCCGTCCCCACCCGGTACGGGCCGGTCCAGGTGAAGGTCACGCTCGACGGAACGAAGATCACCAAGGTCGACGTCGTGAAGTACCCCACCAGCGACCGCCGCGACCGGGAGATCAACACGAGCGCCATACCCGTGCTCAACCGGGAGGCACTCGCCGCCCAGAGCGCCGACGTCGACGTGGTCTCCGGCGCCACCTACACCAGCGACGGCTACACCCGCTCGCTCCAGAGCGCCCTCGACCAGGCCGGCCGGTGAGCGCCCTGCCGCGGCCGCTGCTCCGGCACACCGAGCACGTCATGGGCACGGTGTTCTCGTTCGCCGTCCGCGATCCCGCACCCGGGACGGAGGCCGCCCTGCACCTGATCGCCGGACGGCTGCACGAGATCGACGCGGTCTTCTCCCCGTACCGGTCCGACAGCGACGTCAGCCGCCTCGACCGGGGCGAACTCGCCCTGGGCGGTTGCCACCCCGACGTCGCAGAGGTGCTCGCCCGCTGCCGCGAGGTGGCGGCGGAGACGGACGGCTGGTTCACCGACCGCCCCGCCGGACGGCTCGACCCCAGTGGCTGGGTCAAGGGCTGGGCGGTGGAGGAGGCGTCCAGGATGCTGAGCGCCGCAGGATCGGCCGATCACGTCGTCAGCGGCGGCGGCGACGTCCAGACGGCGGGTGGCCCCTGGCGGGTGGGCATCGCCGACCCGCTGAACCCCGGCGCCCTGGCCGCCACGGTGACCGGACACGACCTCGCCGTCGCCACCTCCGGCACCGCCGAACGCGGCCCGCACATCATCGACCCCCACACCGGCCGGCCGGCCACCGGGCTCGCCTCCCTCACCCTGGTCGGCCGCGGCCTCGCCCGCACCGACGCCTGGGCCACCGCAGCCTTCGCCATGGGCCCCGCCCGCGCCCTCGCCTGGGCCACCCGGCACCCCGCCGTCGAAGCCCTCGCCATCACCCCGGACGGCACCCGGCACCGCACCCCGGGCTTCCCGACGGCGTGAGCGGAGCGTGAACGGGGGACCGGTGGCGGACGACTTCCCGTGCCGGGGCCCGTGGAGGCGTTCTGGCCAGGCGCGGGGCGGGGGTGGGGGCCTAGTCTGGAAGGGCGCGCCCGTGTGCGGCACGGAACGGGAAGCGGTGGGCCATGACGGTCATCTCGGCGGCACTCTTCGGTACCGACTGGCGAGCCGCGCTGCCCGGTAGCGGGCCCGCCCCCGTGCCGGACGACGCCGAGCTGTTGCGCGAGTGCGACGCGCGCGGCTGGACGGTGGTGCTCACCGGGCCCGGCCCGGCCGGTGCACCGGTCCTGACCGTGAACACCCCGGGCGGCGACCCCGTGCGTACCGCCCTCGACCTCGTGGACGGCTCGCCGCCGCACGCGGTGTTCGTCGCCGGGAGCGTGCCCGAGGTCCTGGCGGCGCGCCGTGCCGCCGTGCCGTGCGTCGCCCTGGAGACCGGCGGCACGACCGGTCCCGAACTTCGGGCGGCGGGCGCGGTGGAGGTGCATCGCGACGCCGCCGCCCTGCTGCACGTGCTGGACGACAGCCTGTTGGCCCGCCCCAGGGCCTTCGGAGCCTGCCGTCCTGCCGCTCCCGCCGTACCGGCCGGCCGGAGCGGTTGAGGCACAGTCGAACCGGGCATCCGCCCGGACGTGAGAACGACGTCACCGGACGGCTCGGAGGTGACCGAGATGGACGGACCCGGGTTGAGCGGCCGGGAACGGCGGCTTCTGGAGGAGATCGAGTCCGATCTGCGCCAGGACACGCGCCTGGACCGGCGGTTGAGCACGATGGGGGCCAAACAGCCGGGCCGGATCCGGCTGCTGCAGCGCCGCGTGGCGCAGAAGGTGCCGCCGGGTGCTCTGATGACCGCGCTGGTGATGGGCGCGATCTGCCTCAGCATCGGCGCGCGCACCCCGACCGCGCCGGTCCTGGTCGCGGTCGCGCTGGTCTGGGCGGTCAGCGTGGGTGTCGCGGTCGGGGTCGCGGCCCTGCTGCGCCGCCGGCGACCGGGCCACCCTTCGGACGCGGACGGCACGGACCTCCTGGGTGGCGAGGGCCGCGACCGCGGAGAACGGGGTGGTCGTCGCGAGCGCGGTGAACACGGGGAGCGCCGTCCCTGGGACCAACCGGAGGCGTGAGTGCCATGACGACCGACCTGTGGGAGTACCGTCCGGGCTCCCACCATGCCGCCGACCTGAACCTGGTCGGCTACGAGGTGGAGGCGACGGACGGCCCGCTCGGCCGGGTCGAGCAGGACGCCGGTGACCACCTGCTGGTCGACGCCGGGCCCTGGGTGCAGGGCACCAGGCTGCTGGTCCCGGTCGGCCTGGTGGCCCGGATCGACCACCTGGAGCTGGTGGTCCACCTGGACTGCCCGCGTGCCCGCGTCCGCTCGGCCCCGCCGCCCGCCGCCGTCGAGCTGACCCCCGGCGACCTGACCACCCACGGCCGGACGGTGCTGGACCAGCACTTCTCGGGGTGATCGCCGGTGCCGCTGGTGACCCTGACCGGACGGACGGTCGCCTTCCTGGTCGCGCCGAAGGGGGTCGAACAGATCGAACTGACCTCGCCCTGGCAGGCGGTGGCCGAGGCGGGCGGCACCCCGCGGCTGGTCTCCACCCGGCCCGGTCGGGTACAGGCCTACCGGCACCTGGACCGGGCCGACAGCTTCGCCGTGGACGACGTCGTCGCGGAGGCCGATGACGCCCGGTACGAGGCCCTCGTCCTGCCGGGCGGCGTCGCCAACCCCGACCACCTGCGGCTGGACCAGCACGCCGTGGCCTTCGTCCGCGCCTTCTGCACCTCCGGCCGGCCGGTCGCCGTGATCTGCCACGGCCCGTGGACGCTGGTGGAGGCGGACGCGGTGCGCGGGCGGACCCTGACCTCCTGGCCCAGCATCCGCACCGACCTCGTCAACGCGGGCGCCCAGTGGGTGGACGAGGAGGTCCACGTCTGCCGGGACGGCCCCGGCGTCCTGGTCTCCAGCCGCAAACCGGGCGACCTCCCGGTCTTCAACGACACGCTGGTGACCGAGTTCGCCCGCGGGCCGCGCGCGGAGACCAGCCCGCCCTGGCCCACGGCCCACGCACCCGAACCGTCCCGCCACGCGCGGTGACGCCGTGCGCCGGTGCGGGGCTCCTCGGTGTGGGGCTCCTCGGTGCGGGGCTCCGCCCGGTGAGATGGCGCGGTCGGCGGGGGCCGTCGGGACCACGCGACCCCGTGCGCCCGGCCCTGCCGGGCGCACGGGGTGTCCGGACGAGGACCGAACCGGGGCCAGCGGTCTGTCTGTTATAAACAACTGAAGCTGCCGCCGACCGCCAAAGTGTAGATGTGGGCCGGGGTGGGCGCGGGCAGTGTCT